>NZ_RZTF01000019.1:1210-21132 GCF_004023175.1 Mesorhizobium sp. M7A.F.Ca.MR.362.00.0.0 | reverse complement strand
GGCAAATATGCCGGCAAGGCCGAATTCCCGGCCGGCGCCACCATCCATCACCGCGACGACCTCGATCTTGTCCAGCGCGAGCTGCGCGATGTCAAAGGCGTCTCCGTGCTGCTCTACGACCAGACCTGCGCCGCCGAAAAACGCCGCCGCCGCAAGCGCGGCACCTTCCCCGATCCCGACAAGCGGGTCTTCATCAACGAGCTGGTCTGCGAGGGCTGCGGCGATTGCGGCGTGCAGTCGAACTGCGTCTCGATCCAGCCGGTCGAGACCGAATTCGGCCGCAAGCGCAAGATCGATCAGTCGAGCTGCAACAAGGATTTCTCCTGCGTCAACGGCTTCTGCCCGTCCTTCGTCACTGTGCACGGCGCCAAGATCCGCAAGGCCGAGGGCCTGGCCGGCAAGGCCGATCCGCTGGAAGGCGTGCCTGTGCCGGCGCAATTCCCGCTTGGCGAGCAGGGCTGGGCGGCGATCATCGACGGCGTCGGCGGCACGGGCGTCGTCACCGTAGGTGCGGTGCTTGGCATGGCGGCGCATCTCGAGGACAAAGGCTGCGGCATGATCGACATGGCCGGCCTCGCCCAGAAGGGTGGCTCGGTGTTCACGCATGTCCGCATCGCCCGCACCCCCGACGACATCCATGCCATCCGCGTTTCGGCCGGCAAGGCCGATCTGGTGCTTGGCTGCGATCTCGTCGTGTCGGGCGCCAAGAAGGTGCTGACCGCGGTGCGCGAGGGCCACACCATCTTCGTCGCCAACACCGCCGAGATCATGCCTGGCGAATTTGCCCGCTCGGCGGATTTTTCGTTGCCGATAGAGCGGCTGAAAAAGGTGATCCGTGCGGCCGCGGGCGACGACAAGGCGCATTTCTTCGACGCCACCCGCACCGCCACGGCACTTTTCGGCAACTCGCTCGGCGCCAACATGTTCATGCTCGGCTTTGCCTTCCAGCATGGCGGGCTGCCGCTATCCGCCGAGGCGGTCGAGAAGGCGATCGAGCTCAATGGCGAAGCCGTGGCGATGAACGTCGCCGCGTTCCGCTGGGGACGTCGCGCTGCCCATCAGCCGGAATTCGTGCGCGGCCTCGTTGCCCAGCCGGGTCCAGCCGTCGCTGGAAAGGCCGGCCCGGGCACGGATGTCGCCGAGACACTGGACGATATCATCGCCCGCCGCGTCGCCTTCCTGACAGCCTATCAGAACGCCGCCTATGGCAGGCGTTATGCCGAAAAACTGGCCGTTTTGCGCGCCGCCGAAGCGAAGGCCGTACCTGGGTCGACCACGGTATCGCAGGCCGCCGCCAGGAACCTGTTCAAGCTGATGGCGATCAAGGACGAATACGAGGTGGCGCGGCTCTATACCGACGGCTCTTTCGCCGCCGAACTGGGCAAGCAGTTCCAGAGCTACGAAAGGCTCGAATTCCACCTCGCGCCGCCGATCATGGGCCGTCGCGGCAATGACGGAAGCCCTAGGAAATCCAGCTTCGGCCCGTGGATGATGAAGGGTTTTCGCCTGCTGTCGGCGATGAAGGGCCTGCGCGGCACCGCCTTCGACCTGTTCGGCTACACCGCCGAACGGCGCATGGAGCGGCGGCTGCTGGCGCAGTATGAGGCGGATCTGGAGCTCATCGCCGGATCGCTGGCCCCGGCCAGGGTCGATGCGGCGGTTGCGCTGGCCTCGGTGCCGGCCCTGATTCGCGGCTATGGCCACGTCCGTCGAGCCAGCGCCGACAAGGCCTTGAGCGAACGCCAAAGGCTGCTCGAACGCCTGTCGAGTACGCTGGCGCGGCCGAAACTTCAGGCCGCGGAATGATCGATACGCCTTGTTTACCTGAACGACAATTTCCTTGCTTTCCGTTACGTCACCCGGCTTGACGGCAGGAGCGGCGGGGCCTCTCTAAATCTTTCTTAAGGCGGATGTGGCACTGCTTGGCTCCCCAGGGTTGGGATTCAGGCGTTGAATCTGATAAAGAAGAACGAGATTCCGGTCGACGTCTACATTCCGTTCGTGGAAACCTTGTTTCGCGACGGGTTGACGCTTTCGATAGGATTCTTTGCCCAAACCCTGCTGGTCGTGCTGGTTTACTGGAAAACCATGGATCCGGCCTATCTCGCCGTCACCCTCGGACTGCTGGCTGTCGCCTTCCTTCGTCTTCGCAACATCAGGAAATATCGCCACGCTCCTTCGCCTCAAAATTGGGAAGAGGCGCGTCGCCGCGAGAACGACTACATACTGTACGGCTCGATGCATGGCTTCATGCTTGGCGCCTTCTGCTTTGTCGGCATCTATCTTGCCTATGACCCGTTCGCGGAAATAGCTGCCGTCTGCGTGACGCTTGCCTCCGCCACGTCTATTGCTGGCCGCAACTATGGTTCGCCCAGGATGGTCGTGATCTTCATTATGACCATGACTTGGCCGATCTCGCTGGGCTTCATCCTGCGGGGCGATCCCTATCACTTCATTCTCGGCCTGCTTTCGGCGCCATTTCTTTTTGCTATCAAGCGCTTCGCCGATCTGGTCCGCGAGGTGCTTTTCGCCGCCCTGTCCGAGGAAAAAAAGGCCAATCGCATCGCCCAGCGCTTCAACCGAGCGCTCAACACCATGTCGCACGGCCTTGTCATGCTCGGCCCGGACGGCCGCGTCGCGGTGGCCAATGCCGAGGCCGCGCATCTGATGTCGCTCAAGTCGCCCGACGCGTTGCTCGGCCGGTCGATCCATGGTCTGTTGATGCGCGGTGTCGCCGGCGGCATGCTGGCGCCCAAGGATTGCCGCTACATCGAGGCCCAGCTGACGCGTGCCCTGCGCGAGGGCCGCGACCGCAAGGTGCTGGTTTCCCTCGCCAACGGCCAGCATTACGAGTTCTCGGCTCGCGAAGGCAGCCAGGAACTGGGCGTCATCACCTTCGAGGACGTCACCGCCCGTGTCGAGGCGGAAGACAAGATCCGCTTCATGGCACGTTACGACAACCTCACCGGCCTGCCCAACCGCGCCTATTTCCATGAACTGGTAGGCGAGGCCATGGTATCAGGCGATCGCGATCGTCTCTGCGGCCTTGCGGTGCTCGACCTCGACGATTTCAAGAGCGTCAACGACACGCTTGGCCATCCGATCGGCGATGGCTTGATCTATGCCGTTGCCGAGCGGCTTGCCGCCATTGCCAGGCAAGATATCACGGTCAGCCGTTTCGGTGGCGACGAGTTCATGATCTTCTTCGACCGCGTCGAGGATGAGAGCCATCTGACCAGCCAGCTCGACGAGATTTTCGCCGGCCTGCAAGGGGAAGTCGACGTCGCCGGTCACGGGCTGCGCATTCAGGCCAGCGGCGGCGCGGTGCTGTCACGGGTCAAGGATACCGATGTCGACGCCATGATCGTCAAGGCGGACCTGGCGCTCTACAAGGCCAAGGAGCTCGGCAAGAACAGCTGGCGGCTGTTCGAAGCCTCGATGGATGCCGCCTTCCGCAACCGTCAGCTGATGAAGGCGGACCTGCGTACAGCCGTGGAAAGCAAGGGCTTGAGGGTGGTCTATCAGCCGATCGTGGCGATGAGCACCATGCGTATCGCCAGCTGCGAGGCGTTGTGCCGGTGGGATCATCCCGATCTCGGGCCGATCTCGCCCAGCATCTTCATTCCTTTGGCCGAGGAAATGGGCATCATTTCCGAGATCAGCACCTTCGTGCTGCAGGCAGCCTGCGCCGAATGCGCCAAATGGCCGGACCAGACCAGCGTCTCGGTCAATCTCTCGGCCAAGGATTTCCGCAACCGCGACGTCATCCAGAAGGTTCGCGATGCGTTGGCCGGCTCCGGCCTCGCCGCCTCCCGGCTCGAGATCGAGGTCACCGAAACGGCGCTGCTCGACGACAAGTCGCTGACGCGCCAGTATATCGAGGAGCTGAAGCAGATCGGCGTACGCATCGCGCTCGACGATTTCGGCACCGGCTATTCGAGCCTGAGCTATCTGCACAAACTGCCGCTCGACAAGATCAAGATCGACCGCTCGTTCCTGATGGACGTCACCCAGAACCCCCGTTCGCTCGAGCTGCTCAAGGGTATCGTCAACCTATCGCGGCCGCTGGGGCTTTCGGTCACCGTCGAGGGTGTAGAGACCTTCGAGCAGCTCAAGATACTGGCGCTGCAGGTCAAGCCCGACCTTGTCCAGGGGTTCCTGTTCGGTTCGGCGCTCAGCGCTTCCGGCATCGAAACCATGTCGAACACGGTATGGCCCTTCGCCAAGGACATCAATACAGCCAAGAGAGCCGCACGCCGCTGACCGGTGCCGGGAAGAGTGTCGCCTTTTCATAAAAATTTACGGATCGTTAACGTTAATGATCGGTAAACGACGTGTGCTCCATTTTCATCTTTTACATCTCAGGGTCCCGTCGTAGGTTGAACTGCGGCGGAAACTTACGAGGGTTTGAGTATGGATGTGCAGTTGGAAGCGCTTGGCCATGTGGCGGGCGGGGGTGAAGAAAATTCGCCCGACAGCATGTCGAGTTTCGCCCGCAATGTTTCAGCGATGCTTGAGCGGACGGAATATCGCCGCTGCGACAAGGGGGAGGATCTCGAAGACATCTATAGGTTACGCTACAAATCCTATCGCTTGAATGATATGGTGTCGGAAAATCCGGAACATATTGTGCATGACGAGCTCGACGAAGCTGAAAATTGTTCCAAGTTCGGCGTCTATATTGACGGCATCCTGGTCTCCACGGTGCGCATTCATCATGCCTGCCGGGCCACGCCACAATCGCCGTCTACAACTGTCTACGGCGACATCCTGCGCCCGATGCTGGCTGCGGGTGCGCACTTTGCCGATCCGAGCCGCTTTGCTGCCGACCCAGACTGGTCGAAGGTCTATCCGCAGATCCCCTACCTGACGCTGCGCCTTGCCGGAATGGCCTGCTTCTACTTCGACGCACCTTACTGTCTCTCGACTATCCGGCCCGAACATGCGGGTTTCTACCGTCGTATCTACAGTTCTGAGCAGATCGGCGAGCTGCGCGACTATCCGGGCCTGAACTACAAGGTCGTGCTTTATCGCGCCAATGTCGCTGCCATTCGCGAGCGGTCGTTCTCGCGCTTCCCATTCTTCCGATCCACATCTCTGGAGCAGCGTATGCTGTTCGAGACACCTGGTGCTGGAGAATTGGCGCCGCTGACCATCCTGCCGACTGCCAAATATTTTCGCGAAGCCGCCTGAGATTAGGCGTTTCGCAGAACCACTGGAGCTTTCCGGCCGGATACGCGTTCTGATGGCTCGGCGCCTTGTCGTCCTCGCCATTGGTCGCCGAATCCACGGATATGCCAAAGGAACCCGTCATGACCATTTCCACACTTGCGCTCACCCCACTTATCTCGCTGATCGCCGGCGTGCTGATCCTGGTCATGCCAAGGCTGTTGAACTACATCGTCGCGCTCTACCTGATCGTCGTCGGGTTGCTCGGGCTATTTCCGCATCTAGCCGGCTGAGGGATTGCAACCGTCCGCCTCAACCGCTTCTGGGGCATCTTTCCGCATCACGCACTGAGTTCGGCTCCGGCGCGTTGGCCACCGGCTTCAAGTTTCCGTTGAGGCAGTTGTCCGCTGTTGTGCGGCAATAGCGCCATTGCTCTCGGCCCGGCTTTTCGCTATGTGCCTGAAAGATGTCTTCGAAGGGGTATTCCTATGGCTGATCACTCGCCGACCGGTCCTGTCGAACTGGGCGCGAAGATGGACTATGCCGAGCATGACCGCACCTATGCGGGCTTCCTCGCGCTGGCCAAATACGGATCGCTTTTCTGCGGAGCCCTGCTTCTGGCGATGGCCTTCGGCTTCTTCGCGGGCGGCTTCTTCTCGGCGACCATCCTGTTCGTGCTGATTATGGCCGTCGGCGCCTTTATCCTCCGATAGATTTTCCGACACCTTGTCCACGGCGCCGCCGCGAGGC
Organism: Mesorhizobium sp. M7A.F.Ca.MR.362.00.0.0; assembly: GCF_004023175.1. NCBI lineage: Bacteria > Pseudomonadati > Pseudomonadota > Alphaproteobacteria > Hyphomicrobiales > Phyllobacteriaceae > Mesorhizobium > Mesorhizobium sp. M7A.F.Ca.MR.362.00.0.0. Next base: position 15,213 of record NZ_RZTF01000019.1, on the reverse strand, counting down.
CGGCCGGCGTCTTGCGGGAAATAGCTTCCGGCCGAAAGGATCATGCGGTGGGACAGACGGTTTTCATCCCTCGTGAGCTCGATGCCAACGAGCCGCGCGTCGCGGCCTCGCCCGATACGGTGAAACGGCTGGCGGCGTTGGGCTTCGACGTCGTCGTCGAAAGCGGCGCCGGTCTGAATTCGCGCATCGTCGATGCCGATTATGCGAGCGCCGGCGCCGCCATCGGCAAAGCTTCCGATGTCGCCAAGGCCGATGTCGTGCTGAAGGTGCGCCGGCCCGGCGATGCCGAGCTGAAGAGCTACAAACCCGGTACAGCGGTCATTGCCATCATGGATCCCTATGGCAATGATGCCGCTGTGGCAGCCCTGGCCAAGGCTGGCGTCACCGCGTTCTCGATGGAATTCATGCCGCGCATCACCCGCGCCCAGTCGATGGACGTTTTGTCCTCGCAGGCCAATTTGGCCGGCTACCAGGCGGTGATCGACGGGGCTTCGGAATATGATCGCGCGCTGCCGATGATGATGACGGCGGCCGGCACGGTGCCGGCGGCGAAGGTCTTCATCATGGGCGTCGGTGTCGCCGGCCTGCAGGCGATCGCCACCGCGCGCCGGCTTGGTGCGGTCGTCACCGCCACCGACGTTCGCCCTGCCGCCAAGGAACAGGTCGCCTCGCTCGGCGCAAAGTTCCTTGCGGTCGAGGACGAGGAATTCAAGGCGGCCGAAACGGCCGGCGGCTACGCCAAGGAAATGTCGAAGGAATACCAGGCCAAGCAGGCGGCACTCACATCAGAGCACATCGCCAAGCAGGATATCGTCATCACCACCGCGCTTATTCCCGGCCGACCGGCGCCCAAGCTGGTATCGGCGGCCATGGTCGCTTCGATGAAGCCGGGCTCGGTTCTCGTCGATCTGGCGGTCGAGCGTGGCGGCAATGTCGAGGGCGCCGAAGCCGGCAAGGTCGTCACCACCGCCAACAACGTCAAGATTGTCGGCCATCTCAATGTGCCCGGCCGCATCGCGGCGTCGGCATCGCTGCTTTATGCCCGGAACCTCTTCGCCTTCCTCGAAACGCTGGTCGACAAGACGACGAAAACGCTTGCCATCAACCGGGACGACGATCTGGTCAAGGCAACGATGCTGACTAACGGCGGCAAGATCGTGCATCCTGCTTTCATAAAGGCCGATCAGCAACCCCATCTCGAGCCGGCCGCGATACCGGCCAAGACCATGGTTGCCGACGCCTCGGACAAACCCGCTGCTGCAAAGAAAGCCGCGTCCAAGAAACCGGCCGCATCCAAGTCGCCCTCGTCGAAGCCGAAAGGGATCGCGTGATGGATCAGACCCTGCAGAAAGCCCTCGACCAGCTCGACCAGGCCTCCGCCGCGGTTCGGCTGGCAGTGCACAATCTGGCGACCGCGCCTGGTGGTGCCGACGCGGCGGGTGATGCCGCGCATGCGCTCTCCGGCGGTGCCATCGATCCCTTCGTCTTCCGCTTCGCCATCTTCGTGCTGGCGATCTTCGTCGGCTATTACGTCGTCTGGTCGGTGACCCCCGCACTGCATACGCCGCTGATGGCCGTCACCAACGCCATCTCTTCGGTCATCGTCGTCGGCGCGCTGCTTGCCGTCGGCATCGCCGCCTCCGGCATTGCCGCGGGCTTCGGCTTCGTCGCGCTGATGCTGGTGTCGGTCAACATCTTCGGCGGCTTCCTCGTCACCCAGCGCATGCTGGCCATGTACAAGAAGAAGGACAAGTAGAGCGCCATGAACGCCAACTTCGCGTCCTTCCTCTACCTCGTCTCCGGCGTCCTGTTCATCATGGCGCTGCGCGGCCTGTCGCATCCGACCACCAGCCGCCAGGGCAATCTCTACGGCATGATCGGCATGGGCATCGCCATCGCCACCACATTGGCGCTGGCAACCCCCTCGGCCGGCCGCTTCGGCCTGATCGTGCTCGGCCTGGCCATCGGCGGCGGCGTCGGCGCCGTCACCGCGCGCCGCATCGCCATGACCTCGATGCCGCAGCTGGTCGCCGCCTTCCACTCGCTGGTCGGCCTCGCCGCCGTCATGGTGGCGGCCGCCGCCATCTATGCGCCGGAAAGCTTCGGCATCGGCACGGCTGGCGACATCCATGCCCAGGCGCTGATCGAGATGAGCCTTGGCGTCGCCATCGGCGCCATCACCTTCACCGGCTCGGTCATCGCCTTCCTCAAGCTCGACGGCCGCATGTCCGGCAAGCCGATCATGATCGGTGGACGCCACTTCATCAACGCGGCACTTGCCATCGCGCTCGTCGTGCTGATCGTGCTGCTGGTCACCACCGAGTCCAAGCTGGTCTTCTGGCTGATTGTCGCTGCCTCGCTGGTGCTCGGCATCCTGCTGATCATCCCGATCGGCGGCGCCGACATGCCGGTCGTCGTCTCGATGCTCAATTCCTATTCGGGCTGGGCGGCGGCGGCGCTGGGCTTCACGCTCGGCAATCTGGCGCTGATCATCACCGGTGCGCTGGTCGGCTCATCCGGCGCGATCCTGTCCTACATCATGTGCAAAGGCATGAACCGAAGCTTCATCTCGGTCATTCTCGGCGGCTTCGGTGGGGAGACTGCAGCGGCCGCCGATGACGGCATCGAACGCACGGTCAAGCAGGGCTCGGCCGACGACGCCGCCTATCTGATGATGAACGCCCAAAAAGTCATCATCGTGCCGGGCTACGGGATGGCGGTTGCCCAGGCGCAGCATGCGCTGCGCGAAATGGCCGACAAGCTCAAGGCCAATGGCGTCGACGTCAAATACGCGATCCACCCGGTCGCCGGCCGCATGCCCGGCCACATGAACGTGCTGCTCGCCGAAGCTAATGTGCCCTACGACGAAGTGTTCGAACTCGAGGACATCAACTCGGAATTCGCGCAAGCCGATGTCGCCTATGTCATCGGCGCCAACGACGTCACCAACCCGTCCGCGCGCGACGACAAGTCGTCGCCGATCTACGGCATGCCGATCCTCGACGTCGACAAGGCCCGCACCTGCCTGTTCGTCAAGCGCTCGCTCGGCTCCGGCTATGCCGGCATCGACAACACGCTGTTCTACAAGGACGGCACCATGATGCTGCTCGGCGATGCCAAGAAGATGACTGAAGAGATCGTCAAGGCGATGGACCACTGATTTCGCCACGGCGCGACTGACCCAAACACAAAAGCCCGGCGCAAGGCCGGGCTTTTGCTTTTCAATGCTGAGCCGCTTCAGCGGCTGGTGAGAAAAACCGCTTCCTCATCGTCGCGCTGCCTGCCCCCAAGGGCCGCGGCAGCACTGGCGATGAAGGCGCCGATGGCCAGCGACAGCGCACCAAGCAGGGCAAATGTCGCACCGGCCTTCCTGGCAGTGTCGGCGGCCTGCTGCGCCTTGACCTTGGCGTCCTGAGCCCTGGCGATGATCGCCATCCACCCGCGCCTTGGCATCTGCTTCCGAAAGACCGGTGCGAGCGGCGACGAGTTGCGACAGGTAGGTCTTGTCGTCTGCCGAAACCTCGCCTGCCGCCGCACCGGCGATCAGGATGCGCGAGGCCTGCCCGGTCGCGGCGGTATCGCTGTCTGGATTGGCGGCAGCCAGCCTGCCCGGATCGGCCGGACGGAACAGCGAATCCACAAGGTAGGATGTCGCATTGTCGACCGATGCGCTGCCGGCATCGGCCGAAGCCCCCGCCGATGCACCCATGGCAGCGCCAGACGCGACGGTGGACACCGCCTGCACGCCTGAACCGATTGCTGCGGAAAGGGCGGAGCCAAGCACGCCGACGACGAGCAAGGTGGCCAGCGCCCAGGCAAGAAAGCCGTGTGCGGTGTCCCGGAAATAGACCTCATCGGTGTGGATGCCGACCCATTTGGTGCGCAGCCGCCCGGCAAGATAGCCTCCGACACCAGAGGACAGCCATTGCACGATGACAAGCCAGACGGCGGTGGACGCCGCGAAAGTGGTGACAGATGCGCCGGATCCCGACCATGGCGACACCATGGTCAATCCCAGCCCCGAACCGAGCAGCATGAGGATGAAGGTCAACGTGGAAGCCGCGAAGGCACCGGCGACGATCGGTCCCCAACTGACGGCGGTGGAGGAGGATTCTGTTGAAGTGGAAACGTCGACAGCCGATAGGGTGGACTGCATGGAAGCCCCCTACCGTACGAACAGCATGATCAGAATGATGATCGGGATCGGAATACCGAGCAACCAGAGCAAAATGCCGCGTCCCATGAAGGCCTCCTGTAAGAAACTGTGATCGATGTTGTCACAATGTCCCGCAGGGACTTCCGTTCCGGGGCGCTGTAAAATGATTTTGTTGCCGCCGGTGGAACAATTGGCGCCCCGCAGCGCGCCAATTCAGAATTTAACGTCCGGATCAGATATCCAGATTGGCGACCGACAGCGCGTTGTCCTGGATGAACTCGCGCCTGGGTTCGACCTCGTCGCCCATCAGCCTCGAAAATAGTGAATCCGCGTCGGTCGCGTCATTGACCTTGACCTGCAGCAGCGAGCGCACATTCGGGTCAAGCGTGGTTTCCCACAGCTGTTCGGCGTTCATCTCGCCGAGACCCTTGTAGCGCTGCATTGTCAGGCCCTTGCGGCCGGTCGCAAAGACCGCATTGAGCATCGCCAGCGGCCCCGAGATGGTTTCGGAGACATCCTTGCGGCGCAGCACCGGCGGCGAGCCGTAGACCTCGCTGAGGCGCTGTGCGTAGCGGTCGAGCTGGCGTGCGTCGGCCGAATTGATCAGCGCCAGATCGAGATGCGCGTATTCCTTGACGCTGCGCACCGTGCGCTCGAACACATAGCCGCCGACGCCTTCATTCGAGGTCGACATGCGGCCGGTCCAGCCGCGCTCGGTGTCCTCGGCAATGATGTCGAGGCGTTTTGCAATCCGCTCCGCCATGGCGTTGGCGCGGCCGAGATCGGCGAACACGTCCGGGTTGAGCCCGCCGGCGATCGCCGCCTGCTCGACCACGCCTCTGTTGTAGCGCGTGTGCAGGCCGTTGATCAGCTGGCGCACCGCCAGTGCGTCGTCGATGGCTCCGCGCAGGTCCTGTCCGATGCGAACCTCGCCCGAGCCGAGCGTAAGCGATGCTTCCTCCAGTCCCGAGCCGATCAGGAACTCCTCGAACGCGCTCTCGTCCTTGATGTATTGCGAGCTCTTGCCGCGCGTCACCTTGTAGAGCGGCGGCTGGGCGATGTAGAGATGGCCGCGCTCGATCAGCTCCGGCATCTGCCGGAAGAAGAAGGTCAGCAGCAAGGTTCTGATATGGGCGCCGTCGACATCGGCGTCGGTCATCAGGATGATCTTGTGGTAGCGCAGCTTGTCGGCGTTGAACTCGTCCTTGCCGATCGAGGTTCCGAGCGCCGTGATCAGCGTGCCGATCATGTCGGAGCCGAGCATGCGGTCGAAGCGCGCCCGCTCGACATTGAGGATCTTGCCGCGCAACGGCAGGATCGCCTGGTTCTGGCGCGAACGCCCACCCTTGGCCGAGCCGCCGGCGGAGTCACCCTCGACGATGAAGATTTCGGACTTCGCCGGGTCGCGTTCCTGGCAGTCGGCCAGTTTGCCGGGCAGGGAAGTGACGCCGAGCGAGCTCTTGCGGGTGATATCGCGCGCCTTGCGCGCCGCTTCACGCGCCGCCGCGGCCTGGATCACCTTGTCGACGACCACCTTGCCTTCGCTCGGATGTTCTTCCAGCCAGGTGCCGAGCGCTTCGTTGACCAGGCCTTCGACGACAGGACGGACTTCCGACGAGACCAGCTTGTCCTTGGTCTGCGAGGAGAATTTCGGATCTGGAACCTTGACTGAAAGCACCGCCGTCAGGCCTTCGCGGCAATCGTCGCCGATCAGCGAGACCTTTTCCTTCTTGGTCAGGCCGGAGGATTCGCCATAGCCGGTGATCTGGCGCGTCAGCGCGCCGCGAAAGCCGGCCAGATGCGTGCCGCCATCGCGCTGAGGGATGTTGTTGGTGAAGGCCAGCACGTTCTCGTGGTAGCTGTCGTTCCACCACATCGCCACTTCGACGGTGATCCCGTCGCGCTCCGCCCGGATGGCGATCGGCTTGTCGATCAGCGGTTTCTTGACCCGATCGAGATATTTGACGAATTCCTCGAGGCCTCCATCATAGTGCAGCTCATGGCGCACGACGTCGGCGTGACGGGCATCGGTCAAAATGATGCGCACGCCGGAATTGAGGAAGGCAAGCTCGCGCAGCCGGTGTTCCAGCGTGCCGAAGTCGAATTCGACCATGGTGAAGGTCTCGGCCGACGGGAAGAAGGTGATCTGGCTGCCGCTGCGGCCCTCATAGGTGCCCGGCTGCTTGTCCTGCTCATAGCTGCCGGTCGCCTTCAGCGGCGCGTCGGCATTGCCATGCGTGAAACTCATCTCGAAGATCTGGCCGTTGCGGCGGATTTTCAGCTTCAGCCACGCCGACAGCGCGTTGACCACCGAGACGCCGACGCCATGCAGGCCGCCCGAGACCTTGTAGGAATTCTGGTCGAACTTGCCGCCGGCATGCAGCTGCGTCATGATCACTTCGGCCGCCGAAATGCCTTCTCCGGTGTGGATATCGGTCGGAATTCCGCGGCCATTGTCGATCACGGTGACCGAACCATCGGGGTTGAGCGTCACGGTGACGAGATCGGCGTGACCGGCCAGCGCCTCGTCGATGGCGTTGTCGACCACTTCATAGACCATGTGATGCAGGCCCGAACCGTCGTCGGTATCGCCGATATACATTCCGGGGCGTTTGCGGACAGCATCCAACCCCTTCAAAACTTTGATGGAATCGGCGCCGTATTCGGCTTCAGCGCCGTTGTTGTTGTCGATCTGATCGCTCATGAAAACCTGTTGTCTGGATGCCGCTTACACGGCGCGAAAAACCCGCTCCGAATCGCGCCTCTGATATGCACTAGATATAGGCGCAAAAGGCGGTTTTTCCAAGGTTTGCAGGCATTTCACGGGGAATGAGCCGGCTGTCCATGGCAGCCTCCCGTCAGGCCCTATTTCACTTTGGCCAGCCGGTCCCTGAGAAACTTGATCATGGACTTGTATCGCGGCGCCAGCCGCCCGCTGCGGTCGAGCTCCAGCGTCATGTCCAGCGCCTGCGAAAGCACCGTCTTGGGGTTCTTGGCGACCTGAGCGTAGTCGATCATGGCAACCACCAGGTCGCGCTGCCAGGTGGCGTTGTTTGGGTCGGACCGGGCGAGCTTCTGGCGGATGTCGAGACTGTCCTGGAAAGCCTGCCGCGCGCCTTTGACGTCGCGCTGCTTGGCCTTGAGCATGCCGATCTCGGACAGAGTGATCGACAGGTCGCGTTGCCAGTCGGCATTGGCAGGGTCGAGCTTGGCCAGCCGGTCGGCGATAGCGAAACTGTCTGTATAGGCCTTGAGCGCTCCGGCGCGGTCGCCCTGAATCGCCAGAATGCCGGCGACCTTTTCCAGGCTGACCGAAAGGTCGCGTTGCCAGTCGGCGTTGGCAGGGTCACTGGCCGCCAGCATGCGGGCTATCGAGAGGGCTTGCCTATAGGCGGCGAGGGCTGCCGGCCAGTCCTCTTGATCGCTCAGCGCATTGCCCATCTTTGCATTGCCGACAGACAGGTCGCGCTTCAGCTCACTGTTGTCGGGGTCGCGGCCCACCAATTGTTCGACGATCGCATGGCCCGCTTTATAGGACGCGAGTGCGCCCGCCGCATCGCCGCGCTCGCGCTTGAGGTCGCCGATCGTATCATGGCTGACCGACACATCGCGCTGCCGTTCGGCATCCTGCGGCTTCTTTTCGGCCAATGCCAATCGGATCTTCAGGCTCTCCTCGTAGGCCATCTGGGCGTTGTCCAGTTGCCCCATGACCCGGGCAAGGCCGCCGATCTCGTCATAGCTGATGGTCAGGTCACGCTGCAGCTCGGCGCGCTCCGGTTCGTTGTCGGCAAGCTGCTTCTTGACCGACAAGCCTTCCTGGTAGATCTGCGAGGCCCCAGCCAGATCGCCTTGCGTCACAAGCACATTGCCGATCTTGTCGTCGGCCATGGCGAAGTCGCTGAACCATGACAGCCGATCGGGTTCGGCAGCGGTCAAATCCCTGAGCATGGTTCTGGCGGTCCGATAGTTTTCCAGCGCTTCCGGCAGGTCTCCTTGCGCCAGCTTGATGTTGCCGAGCTTGATGTGGCTGACGGCAAAATCGCGCTTGACGCTCGGGTCGGTTTCCCGGGCCGAACGCAGCTCGAGATTGGACACCAGCGCTGCAAAGGCGCGGCCTGCCGCATCGGTGTTGCCGACAAGGGTGTAGAGCTTGCCGAGCTCGTCCAGGGTTCGGATCTGGCGGTCGGCCTGGTCCAGGGTCAGATCGGTTTGCCCGGCCTCGCCGTAGAGGACCAGCACCGATTCATAGTCCTTGATGGCCATGGCGTAGTCGAGGTCGGCGCGCGCCGCACCGCCGGACAGGAAACGCGTCGCCGCCTCGGACAGCGTGCGGTTGACGAAGTTGGCCTTCAAGGCGTTGCGCGAAACATTGTCGATGTCGGCGGCCTTTGCGAGGATGGCGCGAGCCCCATCGAAGGCGCCGAGCGAAAGCTGCTCCTCGGCCTGCCGGCGCAATTCCGTCACCTGCGGATCATCGGAGGCCAGCGTCCTCATTTCGCCGCGCACCTTGACGAAGGCGTCGGCCGCCTCGCGCAACCGGGCATTCAGGCTGTCCGCGGAAAGGTGGCTGGCGTCGGAGCTGATCAGCACGCCGTAGAGAGGCGCCAGCGGCATGTCGGCATCGCTGGCGACCTGCTCGACCTCACCGCGCATTTCCGGCGTCACGTCGGCCATGGCAAGCAACAGGCGCTCGCGCTCCGGCAATTGTTGCTTGGCGGCCGCGGCAAAAAACAGCTTCGGCAGGCCGCTCTCGACGTAAGGCAGCTGTTTGCCCCGCGACAAATCGTAGACCTCCTGCTGCACCAGCGTCAGCACCGAGCGGATCTCGAGCCCGTCGGTGCCGAGATATTTGGTCAGCGCTGTCGTGAAGGGCGAGTTCTGGCCGGTGCCGTCGGCAGCCGTCTCGCCCGGTGCGGCGGAGAAGGCGAACAGGATGTTTTCGGCGCGGCCAATCCGGCCGAGACCAGGCTTCACCTTGTCGGAGACATCCTTTGCCAGCGATGTCGCGCCGCGCCCTTCACCGCTGCTTCCCGAAAAGGGATCGCTGCGGCAGGCGTCGAGCATGATCAGGCCGACCTTGGCCGTGGCGGCCACGCTGTCGCGCACCTCTTCCAGCGGCAGGCTGGTCTTCTCCAGCGCATCGAGCGAGGAGGCGTCGGCATCGATCGGGAGCAGCCGGTTGTCGCCCGAGATTTCCACGCCGTGGCCGGAGAAGTAGACCAGCGCCACGTCGGCGCCTTTGGCATCCAGGCGAAAATCGTCGAGCGCGCGGCGCATTCGCCGCAGGTCGCGATTGGTTTCGAGGATGACCTCGAAGCCGAGCTTCTTCAGCGCCGCTGCCATCGCCTCGCCGTCATGGACCGGATTGGCGAGCGGCCGAACCAGGCGGTAGCCGTCCTCGGCTATGATCAAAGCCACGCGTCGCTCAGCCACCGCGGCGGCGGTGCTCATGAGCATCAGCAGCAAGGCAAAAAGCAAGCGCAAGTCGAACCGCCCCCCGGCTTGTCCATTTGCGCAAACATTACACCTCTTTATGCCATGAGCAAGCCGGGCTTTTTGCGGAAGACCAGCGTTTTCAGGCAACCCGCATAGGCTTCAAAGCCTCGCTCCAGCGCAACAGTTCGTCGAGCATGGTTTTGGCTCCGCCCTGCACCTGTTCGCTGGCGTTGAAAGCGCCGTTCTCATCGAGCAGTTTCTGGTACATCGGCAGCGCGACGCCTTCCGAGATCGGCATGACGCCGACCGATGTCAGCAACGGCTTCAGCGCTTGCGCCGCGCGCAGGCCGCCGGAGACGCCGCCATAGCTGAAAATGGCTGCAGGCTTGTACTTCCATTCGCGCGAGAGATAGTCGATCGCGTTGACGATCGCCGGCGCCACGAAATAATTGTATTCCGGCGCCACGAAGACGAAGGCATCGGCGGCATCGATCGCTTTCGACCAGGCCTTGGTATGGTCGTTCTTGTAATTGCCGAGCCTTGGATGGTGCGGTTCGTCCAGCACCGGAAGCTTGAACGTGTCGATGTCGGTCAGCACCGGCTTGAATTTTCCATGCTCGCGCGCGAACCCCTCCAGCCACTCGGCAAAAACCGGTCCGGCTCGGCCGGGCCGCGTGCTGCCAATGATGATGTTCAACTGGTGCTTCAAGGCGAACCCCTTTCGTTGGCGGTATCTGTTGGTGACCGTGACCTATGGCAGAGCACGACCGCGGACAAGGCGGCACCGCCATGGAGGCGGTCACAATCGGCTGAACGGATCGCCTGCCGTGACGCCTCGGGCCGCATATTTGCGCCTGCCGTTCGGTCACATGGACGCCCGCATTGCCAGCCACTACATTGGGGTATCAGCGGAGCAGCCCATGGACGTCCAGCCCGCCCCCTTCATTCCCCCGGCGCCGAAGCCGCGCACCACGCCGCCCTCGACGCTGGAGATGATCCGCATCGTCTACCGCAATCCGCTCGAATTGTGGGGTGAGCACACCTACAACGAGCCGTGGATCTCGGCCAATGGTGTTGGTGGACATCTGATCGTCGCCAATGATCCCGGCCTGATCCGCCATGTGCTGGTCGACAACGCCAGGAACTACAAGATGGCGACGGTGCGTCAGAAGATCCTGCGGCCGATCCTGCGCGATGGCCTGCTGACCGCCGAGGGCGAGGTCTGGAAGCGGTCGCGCAAGGCGATGGCGCCGGTGTTCACGCCGCGCCACATCTTCGGCTTCGCCCAGCCGATGCTGAGACGCACGCTGGACTTCGTCACCCGCTACGAAGACGGCGGCACGTCCGACATCGCCCATGACATGACGCTGCTCACCTACGACATCCTGGCCGAGACGCTGTTTTCCGGCGAGATATCAGGCGAGCCCGGCAGTTTCGCCAACGAGATCGACCGCCTGTTCGAGACCATGGGTCGCGTCGATCCGCTCGATCTGTTGCGCGCGCCCGACTGGCTGCCGAGGCTGACCCGTATCCGCGGCCGCAAGACCATGGCCTATTTCCGCAAGATCGTCACCGATACGGTCAAGATGCGCGAAGCGAAATTCAAGCGCGACCCCGATGCCGTGCCGCAGGATTTCCTGACGCTGCTGCTCAAGGCCGAGGGACCCGACGGGCTGACGCGGGCCGAGGTCGAGGACAACATCATCACCTTCATCGGCGCCGGCCATGAGACGACGGCGCGTGCGCTGGGCTGGACACTGTATTGCCTGGCTGAATCACCGTGGGAGCGCGACCGGGTCGAGCAGGAGATCGACCAGGTGTTGGCGCGCGAGCCCGATCCGACGAAGTGGCTCGATGCCATGCCGTTCACGCGTGCGGCTTTCGACGAAGCGCTCAGGCTGTATCCGCCGGCGCCGTCGATCAACCGCGAGCCGATCGAACCGGAAATGTGGAAGGATCTTCATATTCCCAAGCACGCTGCGGTGCTGGTGATGCCCTGGGTCGTGCATCGCCACAGGAAACTATGGGACCGGCCGGATGCCTTCCTGCCGGAGCGCTTCCATCCGGGAAATCGCGAAAAGATCGACCGCTTCCAGTATCTGCCGTTTGGCGCGGGTCCGCGCGTCTGCATCGGCGCCAGCTTCGCCATGCAGGAGGCGATCATCGCGCTGGCGATCATGCTGTCGCGCTTCCGCTTCGACACGACAGCCGAAACCAAACCCTGGCCGGTACAGAAACTGACCACGCAGCCGCAAGGCGGTCTGCCGATGCGGGTCACGCCGCGACAGGCATGAGACACAGCTTCAGACGGTTGTGATAAATCAAGCAGCAGGCTTGCGTTGCTGGAATTGGCCGGCGGCGCGGTAGCGCCAGAGATAGCTGGGCAGGATCGTCGCGATCGATTGCGGCTGGATGCCGAGCCCTGCAAGCGTCCTGTTGGTCGTGTTGGCGGCGTCCGAAACGATGTTGTGCTCGCGCAACTGCGTCACCTGGTCCTTGGTCAGCAGCGGATTGGGCAACAGGCCGAGGATCGAGGCCTGGATGTTGGCCACCCACCACGGCACCGGCACCAGCAGCCGCTTGCGCTCGATCACGTCGAGCAGCTCTTCCATGCACTGCTTGAAGGTGAGCACCTTCGGTCCACCAAGTTCATAGATCTGGCCGCCATCCACCTTGCCGTCGACCGAGCGCGCCACCGCTTCGGCCACGTCGCCGACATAGACCGGCTGGAACTTGGTCTGGCCGCCGCCGATCAGCGGCAGCACCGGCGAATAGCGCGCCATGTTGGCGAAGCGGTTGAAGAAGCCGTCTTCGGGTCCGAAATTGATCGACGGCCGGAAGATCACGGCGTCCTTGATCGTCTCCAGCACAGCCTTTTCGCCAAGCGCCTTGGTGCGCGCGTAGTCTGATTCGGAGTCCAGATCGGCGCCAAGCGCAGAAATGTGGGTCAGGCCGGCGCCGACCGAGCGTGCGGCCTCGGCCACTGCGCGGGCGCCGAACTCGTGCACGGCGGAGAATTTCTGCCGGCCGCTCTCATGCAGGATGGCGACCAGATTGACGACATGGTCGGCGCCCTGCACGGCGCGGTCTACCGACCAGCGCACGCGCACATTGGCCTGCACCGGCTGGATCTGGCCGACATTGCCAAGCGGCTGCAAATGGCCGGCAAGATCGGGCCGCCGGCAGGCGACCCGGATGCGATAGCCGCGCCTGGCCAACGCGCGCACGACATGGCGGCCGACAAAGCCTGACCCGCCAAAGACGACGACGAGCTTTGGGGTCTGCAGGATTTCGGTCATGGCTGGCTCCGGCGCTCGCAAGCTTGGCTGAAGCCGTTTCATAATCCGTTTCGTGCCAAAGGCAAAGGGCGACGCGTCGTCGCTATCAGCCTGTCAGAACGCTTTGCCCATACGGGCGTCGACCGAATGGCGGTTGCCGCCGCGAATGACGAAAAAGAGCAGGATCGCCGCCCAAAGCAGCGACTTTTCCGCGCCCGAATAACCTTGGTCCATCGTGACCCAGTGGAACCAGACCGTGACCAGCAGCACGAACAGGCCGGCAAAGGCGGCCGGCCGCGTCAAAAACCCGATGGCAATGAAGATGCCGCCGAAGAATTCAGTGCAGGCCAGAAGCAACGACCACAACGCGCCCGGATAGAAACCGAGACCCTCGACCATCTCGGCAGCGCCGAAAGGATTGGTGATCTTCTGCGAACCATGGATGGCGAAAAACCCGCCGGCGACGACGCGAAGAACGGTTTCGGCACCATCGTGCAGAGCCGCGTAAAACCTGCCAAGGACCGGGATGACAAGGGCGTTGCGGGGGTTGTCCGTGCTTGCCGACATTATAGCTCCTCTGTTTTGCTCAATCAGCGCAAACGGCCGGTCGGGTCGGCCGAAGTCAAATAAACAAAAGTTGACCAAAACAAGAATGTTTTATTCATTGTGCGATCAAAACGCAGAAAACCCCGCCGAAGCGGGGTTTTCCGGGTGACATCCATGCGAAGTCAGGGGCCGACGGAGCGGCCTGACCTGAGACGGTATCAGGAGGGCGTGAAGCAAGTACGCCCACCCCAGCCCTGAACATCCGACATGGTGCCACCAACCTTCTTGCAGGCGGCGACGAAATCGGCGCTGCAATTGGCGAATTTTGCATGGCCGTTCTTGCAGTAATGGTCTTCGGTGGCGCCGCCGCTCGGGGCGGCGATGACACCCGGGCTGGTCGGCTTGGCCGGCGCGGCCTTCAGGGTGGCTGCCTGTGTGGCACCCATGAACGAGCCGAGCAGAAGGACGGCGGTCAGCATGGTGATCTTGGTGTTGGTCATGACAATTTCCTTTGATTTGGGTTGAGGTTTCCGAGGCGCGAAGGACCGGCCTTCGCGTGATGCAGGCTTTCGATTTCGGTTTGCTGC
>NZ_RZTF01000019.1:0-1182 GCF_004023175.1 Mesorhizobium sp. M7A.F.Ca.MR.362.00.0.0 | reverse complement strand
ATCGGGCAAGCTCGCCTTGCCCTGGACAAAGCTGGGTCGCAGCAAGGCGCGGAAAGGTTCAGCAGCGCGCAAAGAAAATCGCACCGCGCCGCGCCTGCGGCGGGCAGATTTCAGATAACTATTTGATATAAAAAACTATTCAGGAAGAATAGCGTGCGGCGAATTCGGAAATGCGCTGCACCACCGCCTTGGATGCCGTGATGCCCCGCGCTTGCGCCTTCTCGGCGGCCTCTGCGCGGGCACGACCGGGCACATGCACACCGAAGCGCCGCCGCAGCCGATCGAGCTGGTCCTTCATCCGCTGCTCGAAATCCGGATCGAGCAGCTTGGGTTCGATAGCAAGCACGAATAGTCCCGTGCCGGGGCTGTCCGGCCCGCCGCTGAACCATGGCGCGTCGAGCGACCAGTTGGCGCCCGACAGGCCCGCCGCCAGCACCTCGACCATCAGCGCGATGTTGGCGCCGCGCTGGCCGCCGAAGGCGAGCATTGCGCCCTTCATGGCGGCGGCGGGATCGGTGGTCGGGTTGCCGCTGGCGTCCAGCGCCCAGCCTTCAGGGATCGTCTTGCCCTCCTCGGCCGCTTTGCGGATGTTGACGAAAGCGGTGGCGCTCGACGACTGGTCGATGACCAGCGGCGCCCGGTCGGCGGCGGGGGCGGCAAACGACATCGGGTTGGTGCAGTAGACTGGCTTGACCGAGCCCGAGCCGGCAAGCACGGCCGGGCCGTTGGTGGCGGCGAACGACACCAGCCCGAGTGTTGCCAGCCTTCCGGTGAAATAGCCGAGCGCGCCGCATGTATAGGCGTTCTTCTGCGAGAAGATGGCGACGCCGAACAGCTTTGCCGCCTTGGCGAGGTCGTCGATAGTGCGGTCGAAGCCGGTATGCGCCAGCCCCCGGCGTGCATCTGAGAGATAGACCGCAAGCGCCGGCCGGGTGATCACCGGGTCGGCATTGCCGTCGATGCGTCCGGCTTCCAGCGCCTCGAGATAGTCGATGAAATGCGACAGACCGACCGAGGAAAGCCCTTCGGCCTCGGCTGATATGATCGAAGCAGTGAGCGATTGTGCCGCTTCCTCATTGGCGCCAGCGCCAAGTGCCGCCATCCGGCACAGTCCTTTTGCCTGGTCGAGACTGAGTTGCATGATGGCAATCCTAGGGGAATAGGGGAGTAAGGGAATAGGGG
>NZ_RZTF01000199.1:0-11674 GCF_004023175.1 Mesorhizobium sp. M7A.F.Ca.MR.362.00.0.0 | reverse complement strand
GGGGGCGCCTAGCACCAACCCCCAAAAGCCAGAGCGTCAATCCGAAACCGGCGTATTCTCGTCCACATCCACCCGGAAATTGCCTTCGAGGATCTCGGCCTTCTTCTTTTCGACCAGCTCCTTCACATCAGCCGGCAGCGTCTTGTCGAACTTGTGGTAGGGCGCCAGATGCGAGCCGCCCTTGGCCATGCGCGAGAAATCGCCATAGTCCTGCGCGGTGAAGACGCCGGCCCTGACCAGCTTGATCGCCTGCTCGACCGTCGGATACATGTCCCAGACCGGGCCGGTGATGACCGTGTCGGGGCCGAGGCTCGACTGGTCGGACATGTTGGAGATCGCAAGTATCTTCTTGTCCACCGCGGCTTCGATGACGCCGAAGCGCTCGGCATAGATGACGTCGACACCGGCGTCGATCTGCGCGACAGCCGCTTCCTTGGCCTTGGGCGGATCGAAGAACGAGCCGATAAAGGCGACCTTCTTCTTGATGTTGGGATTGACCTCCCTGGCGCCGGCGAAGAAGGCGTTGACCAGCCGGTTGACTTCCGGAATGCCCATCGCCGCGACGGCGCCGATCGTGCCCGACTTCGACATCTTGCCGGCGATCAATCCGGAGAGATAGGCCGGCTCGTGGATCCAGTTGTCGAAGACGCCGAAATTGGGTTCCGCCGGGCCGGCGCCGGAGCCGAACAGCCAGGCGGTCTTCGGGAATTGCTTGGCGGTGCGGCGCGATTCACGCTCGGCGGCGAAGGCATCGCCCAGCACCAGCTCATAGCCGCCTTGCGCATATTCGCGCATGACGCGGCTGAAATCGGCGGTCTGCACCTTCTCGGACCATTTGTATTCGATGCCGAGTTCCTTCTCGGCCCTCTGCAAGGCGACATGGATCTGGTTGTCCCACGGCTCCTCGATCGGCGTGGCGAAGATCGCCGCCACCTTCAGCTTCTTGTCCGCCGCGAAGGCGGCGCCTGGCAATATCGCTGCCGCCAAACCGAGCGCGCCCAGCTCCAGCACATTGCGTCGCGAAAGCCCTTCGCGTTTTATCTGCGATTTATTGTTCCGGTTTTCCATTGCATTCCCCTCTGTTCGACAGCCGTGTCGAGCCGGCCGTTCCTAGAAATGTCAGACGGGGAAGTATGGAACGACGCCAGACTTTTGTCCACGTGGTCAAATTTGAACCGCGCACCGGATTCTTGATCTTAGCCGGCCAAGCAAGGGCCGCCGATCAAACCCGTTCCAGCGCGATCGCGATGCCTTGGCCTACACCGATGCACATCGTGGCAAGCGCATAACGGCCGCCACGTTCGCGAAGCTCCAGCGCCGCCGTGCCGGAGATGCGGGCACCCGACATGCCCAAGGGATGGCCGAGCGCGATGGCGCCGCCATTCGGGTTGACGTGTTCCGCATCCTCGGCAATGCCAAGCTGGCGCAATACGGCGATGCCTTGCGAGGCAAAGGCTTCGTTGAGCTCGATGACATCGAACTGTTGCGGGGTCAGCCCAAGCCGCGCGCAGAGTTTTTGCGTCGCCGGCGCCGGGCCGATGCCCATGATGCGCGGCGCCACGCCTACGGCGGCCCCGCCGAGAAT
This sequence comes from Mesorhizobium sp. M7A.F.Ca.MR.362.00.0.0, assembly GCF_004023175.1. Lineage (NCBI taxonomy): Bacteria > Pseudomonadati > Pseudomonadota > Alphaproteobacteria > Hyphomicrobiales > Phyllobacteriaceae > Mesorhizobium > Mesorhizobium sp. M7A.F.Ca.MR.362.00.0.0. Next base: position 10,089 of record NZ_RZTF01000199.1, on the reverse strand, counting down.
GCGGGCGATCGGGGTCAGGCCATATGTCTTCACCGCCGCCTCGGAAGCGACGATCAGCGCCGCCGCCCCGTCATTGACGCCGGAGGCATTACCGGCCGTCACCGTGCCGCCTTGCCGGAACGGCGTCGGCAATTTGGCCAGCGCCTCGACCGTTGAGCCAGCGCGGGGGTGTTCATCCTTGCTGACAATGATCGCATCGCCCTTGCGCTGCGGGATGGTCACTGAGGTGATCTCCTTCGCCAGCCTTCCATTGGCTTGGGCCGCGACCGCCTTCTCCTGGCTGTGTACGGCAAAGGCGTCTTGGTCAGCACGAGAGATGGCGAACTCCTCCGCTACGTTCTCGCCGGTCTCCGGCATCGAATCGACACCGTACTGCTTCTTCATCAGCGGGTTGACGAAGCGCCAGCCGATGGTGGTGTCGTAAATCTCGGCATTGCGCGAGAACGCCGTGTCGGCCTTGGGCATGACGAAGGGCGCCCGGCTCATCGATTCGACGCCTCCCGCGACCATCAGCTCCGCCTCGCCGGCCTTGATGGCTCTGGCTGCGATGGTCAGCGCATCCATGCCGGAGCCGCAAAGGCGATTGACCGTCGAGCCGGGAATCTCTTTCGGCAGACCTGCCAGCAGCAGCGCCATGCGCGCCACGTTGCGGTTGTCCTCGCCGGCCTGGTTGGCACAGCCATAGACGACGTCGTCGATAGCCTGCCAGTCGATGCCGGGATTACGCTCGACCAATGCCCTCAGCGGTATCGCGCCAAGATCGTCTGATCGTACCGAAGACAGCGAACCGCCGAAGCGGCCGATCGGTGTGCGGATGTAGTCGCAGATATAGGCCTCGGCCATGTCATGCAGCCTTTGCTTTTCCGGTTCCCTCATGCGCCGCCTTGGTGCGGGCCTGCAGGTCGCGCAATGTCTTGAGTTCGAGTTCGCTTGGCGCCGGTGTTTCGTCAAGCGCCTCCGCGAACTTAACCGCCCAGCCACAGGTGTCCTTCACCTGCTGGCGCGTGACGCCGGGATGCAGCGACACGACCGTGAATTCCTTGCTCACCGGATCCGGCTTCCAGATGGCGAGATCGGTGATCAGCAGCGTCGGGCCGGCGGTGTCGATGCCAAGCCGTTTTCGATGGTCACCACCCTCGCCATGGCCGAAGGAGGTGAAGAAGTCGATCTTCTCGACCATGCCGCGCTTGGTCTGCGCCATGGTGATGTAGATCTCCTTCGACGACGTCGCGATCTCCGGCGCGCCGCCGCCGCCCGGCAGCCGGGTCTTGGGATGGAAATAGTCGCCGATAACCGTGGTGTTGATGTTGCCGAATTTGTCGAGCTGCGCCGCACCGAGGAAGCCGATCGAGATGCGGCCGCCCTGCAGCCAGTAGCGGAACATCTCAGGCACCGCGACGGTGGTGATAGCGGTCTCGCACAATTCGCCGTCGCCGATCGACAGCGGCAGCACGTCAGGCGCGGTGCCGATCGTGCCGCTCTCGTAGATCAGGGTGATGTCAGGCGCATGCGTCAGCCGCGCCACATTGCAGGCGGCCGATGGCGCGCCGATGCCGACGAAGCAGACATCGTCGTTGCGCAGCGCGCGGCTGGCGGCGATGGTCATCATCTCGTTGGGGGTGAAGTCGGGATTTTCGTTCATGCCGCTTTCCTCAGATGCTCGACCCTGGACTCGAAATCATCGGCGCTCTTCTCGATGACATTGGCCTGCATCCACGCCTGGAATTTGTCACGGTCGGCGGCGATCTCGTCCCATTCGAGATAGGCCGCATTGTCGCGCGCATAGTAGCCGTGCGCGTAGGACGGATGCGAGCCGCCGGGCACGACCGATATCGCCGCGATCGTCCAGCGCGGCAGCACGGTCAGATTGGGGTGCAGATCGTCGAAATTGTCGACGACTTCCTCGACGGTCACCACAGCGCGTTTGGCCGCCAGCACCGCTTCCTTCTGAATGCCGATGATGCCCTCGACCAGCACATTGCCTTTCCTGTCGGCCTTCTGGGCATGGATGAAGGTGACGTCAGGCCGGATCGAAGGGACAGCGGCCAGCACCTCGCCGGTGAACGGACAGGTCACCGACTTGATGTTCGGGTTGACCGCCGCGAGGCCAGCACCGCGATAGCCGCGAAACACCGCGCAGGGCAGGCCGGCAGCACCCGCTTCATAGGCATTGGCCATGCCGGCATGGCTGTGCTCCTCGATTTCGAGTGAGCGCGGAAAGCCGTTCTCGATGGCATCGCGGGCGCGCCGCAGCAGGCCGACGCCGGGATTGCCGACATAGGAGAAGACGATCTTCTTCGCCATGCCCATGCCGATCATCTGGTCGTAGATCAGGTCCGGCGTCATGCGGATCAGGGTCAGGTCGCGAAAACCCTGGCGGATCGCCTCATGCGCCGCCGCCGTCGGGATCAGATGGGTGAAGCCCTCGAAGGCGACGGAGTCGCCATCTTTCAAATTCTCGGCCACGGCCTGTTTGAGCGGCAGGAACTTGACCATCGCATCGGCTCCGGGTTTTCAGAAAGTTCGTATTGCGAACATATGTTTTGTATGCGATACTTTCTACGCTGAGCGAGGGCGAGGAGTCAATCCTGACGCCGATGCCGTTCCGCGGAGACAAGATGGACGAAGCGGCTGTTTCCCGTGATCATGTCGGCTCGCTCGAGCGCGGCCTCGCCGTCATGGAGATCCTGGCCCGCCATCCCTCGGGCATGACGCTGACAGAAATGGCGGAGGAAGCGGGCCTCACCCGCGCCGGCGCCCGCCGCTTCCTGCTGACACTCACCGCCACCGGCTATGCAACACAGGCCGGCCGCGTGTTCTCGCTGTCGCCGCGCCTGCTGACGGTTGCCCGCACCTGGCTCGGCGGCGCCTCGCTATGGGCCTTCGCCGCGCCTATCATGCGCTCTGTGGCAGCACAACTGAACGAGGCCTGCTCGGCGGCCATCCTGTCGGGTGAGGATGTCGTCTATGTCGCCCGCATTCCCGGCCGCCGCATCCTCAGCGTATCGCTCGACGTCGGCACCAGGCTGCCGGCCTATTGCACCTCGATGGGACGCATCCTGCTGGCCGGGCTGACATCAAGGGAATTGGACGCATTCCTCGGCCAGGCGACCATCGAGAGACGGACGCCGAAGACGATCACCGATATAAGGCTGCTGGCCGGCGCCATCGGCAAGGCGAAAGCGGACGGCTTTGCCATCGTCGACGAGGAACTGGAGCTCGGCCTGCGCTCGATCGCGGTGCCGATCCGCGACCGCGCGGAGCGCACGGTCGCGGCCATCAACGTCTCGACTCAGTCGGCGCGTTTTTCGGTGGCGGAGATGGAGCGGGAGATACTGCCGGTGCTGGTTGAGGCCAGGCAGCGCATCGAGGATTTTTTTGTCGTCTAATCAATCGCCCGAAACCTCTTCAAACGCCAGCGCCGCCCCTCATTGCCCTGCCGGGCATTTCTCCCCGTATAGTGACGGGGAGAAAGTAGCTGGCGCAACGCCATCGCCTTTCCTGCAACATTGGCGATACCGGCGACAACAGCGTCCCTCGCCCCGTTGACGGGGAGAGGATGCCGGCAGGCAGGTGAGGGGCAGTGCTAACGACAATTGCCTCTGATCAATGCTTGATACGATCCCGCATCGCGTACCACAGCATGCCCAGCACATAGAGCGGCCCACGCAACGCCGTGCCGCCGGGGAACGGCATCGGGCTCAGCGTCGAGAACAAATCCAGCCGCGAGGCATCACCCGTGATCGCTTCGGCCAGCAGCTTGCCCGACAGCGTCGACAGGATGACGCCCTTGCCGGAATAGCCATGCGCGAAATACACCTCGCCATAGTGCCCGACGTGCGGCAGCCGTGATGTCGTCACCGACACCAGCCCACCCCAGGCGTGATCGATGCGGCAGCCCTTGAGCTGCGGAAAGGTGGCTTCCATGTGCGGCCGCACGAAGCCGGCGATATCGGCCGGCGGTGACGGCGTGTAACGCTCGCCGCCGCCGAACAGCAGGCGTCCATCCGCCGACATGCGGTAGTAGTTGACGACGAAGCGGGTGTCGGACACCGCGACATTGGCCGGGATGACATAGCGCTTGCCCTCCAGCGGCTCGGTGGCGACGATATAGTTGCCGACCGGCATGATGCGGCTGTTGACGCGCGGCTCCAGCCCATTGAGCAGCGCGTCCCCCGCCAGCACGACATGTCTGGCCCGAACCGATCCCTTTGCCGTCGAGACCCGGATCGAAGGCTCGCGCTCCAGTTTCACCGCCACCGAATTCTCGTGGATGATGACGCCGGCCGCAACTGCCGCACGGGCAAGGCCGAGCGTGTAGTTCAGCGGATGCATGTGGCCGCCGAGCGGCTCGTACATCGCGCCATGATATGACGTGTCGACCTTGGCGCGGGCTTCCGCCGCCGACAGGATCTCGGCATGCGGAAATTTCATCACCGTGGCCAGACACTCGGCCTCTTCCTCGAGATCCCTGAGGTCGGAGCCGTTGACCGCGCCGACCAGATGGCCGGTCAGCCTGAGATCGCAATCGATGGCGTGGCGCTCAATGATATCGAGCACCAGCCCGCGTGCCTCGAAGGCAAGATCGAACAGCACCTTTGCCCGCTCCGGCCCGTAGAGTTTGACCAGGCCCTTGGCGCCCTTGCGCAGGCCGGGGATCATCTGGCCGCCATTGCGGCCCGACGCGCCCCAGCCGATCTTGCCGCCTTCGAGCAGCACCACCTTCAACCCGCGCTCGGCGGCGTGAAGGGCGGCTGACAGGCCGGTGCAGCCGCCACCGACGACCACCAGGTCGGCTTCGACATCGCCGACAAGCGCCGGATGGTCCGGCGCCGGTTTGGCGGTGGCGACATAATAGGATTTGGCGATGTCGAGGCCCGAATTGAAACCCGTTGAACTGGAAGCCATGATCACACCTTCAGCAGAAGGTGGTCGCGTTCCCAGCTCGTCACCACGCCCTGGAACAGATCGAGCTCCACGCTCTTGACGCGCAGATAGGTCTGGAAGAAATCCTCGCCGAGCAACTCTCGCACCGGGCCGCAAGCCTCGAAACGGTCGAGCGCCTCCTCCATCGTTTTCGGCAGCGTGCTCTTGATCTTGTAGGCATTGCCCGACGCTTCGGCCGAGCGCGCCAGTTTCTGTTCGACGCCAAGATAGCCGGCAAGCAGCGAGCCGGCGATCGCCAGGTAAGGATTGGAATCCGCACCCGGAAGCCGGTTCTCCACCCGCCGCGCCGCGCGGCCCCCGGCCGGCACGCGCAGGCCGCAGGAACGGTTGTCATGCGACCATTCGATGTTGGCCGGCGCGCTGTGGTTCGGCCTTATGCGGCGGAACGAGTTCACGTTGGGCGCAAACAGCGGCATGATTTCCGGGACATATTTCTGCAGGCCGCCGATGAAATGGCCGAACATCTCGCTGTCGGCATCGTCGCTGCCGGCAAACAAAGTCCTGCCGGCCTCGTCGATGACCGACATGTGCAGATGCATCGAGCTTCCGGCCTGTGCAGCGATCGGCTTGGCCATGAAGGTGGCGTGCATTCCGCTTTGCTGCGCGGCCTGGCGCGTCAGCCGCTTGAACAGCAGCACCTTGTCGGCCAGCGGCAGCGCATCGCCATGCAGGAAGTTGATCTCAAGCTGCGCCGTACCCGATTCATGGATCAGCGTGTCGAGCGGCAGGCCGGCCGCCGCCGCATAGTCATAGACGCGGCGGATCACCGGCTCGAACTCCTCGAGTGCGGCCATGTCATAGGGATGCTGCACACCCTCGGCACGGCCATTGGCGCCGATCGGAGCGGTCAGCGGCTGGTCCGGATCGGGATTGGGTGCGGTCAGATAGAATTCGAGCTCCGGCGCCACCACCGCCCGCCAGCCGCGCCTGGCGTAGAGGTCGAGCACGGCGCGCAGCACATGGCGCGGCGAGGCCATCCAGGGCCGGTCGTCCATATGGAAGGCATCGGCGAAGACATAGGCCTTGCCGGGAGCGGCGCCGGGCGCCAGGCAGAGCGTCGAGACGTCGGGCACCATGCGCATGTCCGGATCCGAATAGGCAAAACCCTCGTCGATCGAGCCGGAGTAGCGGCCGTCGATGCTGACCAGGAAAGCGCTGCTCGGCAGATAGAGCGCGCGATCTTCCAGCGCCTGGAGGAATTTGGCCGTCGGCAAGGCCTTGCCGCGCAGGACGCCGTTCATGTCGGGCACCAGGCACTCGACTTCGTTGATCCCGTGCCGGGCCAGCCAGGCCTTGGCGTCGTTGCCGCTGGATAGCGAGATATTCGTGTTGTTGTCAGGCATTTCGTTCATGTCCGTGTCAAAGAGAGTATGGCTTGGGCGGCCACATCCGTTCCAGGTTTCAGCGCCATTTGGGCTGCATTGTCCTTGAGGCGGGCGCGCATGGCATCGTCGGCCAGCAGGCCGAGAATGGCTCTCTCCAACACTCCTTCGGTCCAGGCGTCGCGGCCGATATGGTCACCGACGCCGGTTTCTCCGGCGCGGCGCGCATTGTCGTGTCCGTCCCAGCAATAGGGCATGATCAGTGACGGCACGCCGAAGCGCAGCGCTTCGCAAAAACTGTTGTTGCCGCCGTGATGGATGAACAGGTCTGACTTCGCCACCACCGAGGGCTGCGGAAACCAGGCGTCGAGATAGACATTGTCCGGCACCGCACGGTAGGCGTCGCGCAGGCCTCCGGCATTGACAATAAAGCGCGCCGGCAGCCTGTCGAAGACGACCAGCATGCGCTCGATCAGGCCGACATCCATGGCGCCGAGGCTGCCGAAGCTGACATAGACTAGCGGCCCCTTGTTGCGCGGAAACACCGGCACTTCGAACGGCCCTTCCGAGCGCACGCAGCCTTCGAGATAGACGAAGCGCGTGGGGTCGAGCGGCTCGGCGCGCTCGCGGCGCACGATCGTCGGGGTCAGCAGCAAATTGAGGTCGGGCGACGCTTCGAGGAACAGGCCCTTCGGCAGCGGCGCCAGGCCGGCATCCATCCGGAAACGGTTGAAGCGATCATGTGCGGGCGCGCAAGCCGCCAGATACCTGGCCTCGAACGCCGCGCGTTGCGGGTCATCCGCACCAAGCCCCGACAGGTAGGGCGGCACATTGGTGTCCGGCAGCTCGGTCTCGGCGCAGGAGACGACACGCACCCAGGGACAGCCGGCGGCTGATATCGCCGGGAACATGATGACATTGTCGAGCACCACCGCGTCCGGCTTCAGCCGCGCCAGCAATTGGCGCAGCGGCGCCTCGGCATTGACCGCAGTGTCGACGATGGCCTGCCAGGTCGGCGCGACATAGGTTTCCAGCTGGTCGATCGGGCTCAGCCGGAAATGCGGCAGGTGCCGGCGCACGAAGGCCTGCCAATAGCTCTGGCGTTCGCTGTCGCTCAGCGGCTCGTCGGTCGGCAGCTGGTATTCCTGGAAACCATAGTCGGCAAAGACGCCGGAAAAGCCGGCATGGCAAATGAAGACGGGCCGGGCTCCCTTGGCACGCAATGCCTGCGCGATGCCGACGCAATTCAACGCCGCGCCGAAACTGGCTTCGGGAAACAGCGCGATGGTCGGGCTGGCTTTACGCGTCAATTATTCCTCGTCATTCCGGCCGGCTGATCATGCCGAACAGGGCGGGCGCCCCGCGACTGGCCGCTTGCGGTCGCTGGTTGCGGGAAAGCCGCAGGTGGATGCGAAGCAGATCGGCCGCCACCTCATACTGCAGGCTTTCAAGATGGTCGAGTATAACAAGGTGTTCGCGCAGCGATTGCCGCAAGCGGAAGACGTTGACGCCGGTATAGATGCCCGGCAGCCGGCGCAGCCTGAGGTGATCGGCCAGCGCGTCGGCGATGAAGCGGTTGGCGCAGCCCTCGGCGAGCATGCCGTGAAAATCGATGTCCAGCCGCTGGAACTCGCGTGTGTCGAATGCGGCGTCCGGCAGCGCCACCAGCGCTTCCATAGCCTGGCGCAACGTCGCCGCCCGCGCGCCGTCCAGCCGGAAGCCCGGCGTCAGGATAGCCGCGGGTTCCAGCAGCAAGCGGAACTCATAGCTGTCGCCTTGCGCCTCTGGATCGTCGGGCGTGCGCCGAAACAGCCAGGACTGGCCAGGCGCTCGGTCCAACAAATTCTCTTCGGTCAGTTTGTTGAGTGCTTTTAGTACCGTCTTGCGCTCGGCACTGTAGCGCCGTATCAGCCCCGCGACGGTCACCGTCTGGTCCAGCCGACGCGCCGACCGGTCGCGCAGGATCGCCTCGGCCAACTCGTCCTCCTCGGCGGCGGGCAGTTCCGTGGCGACTGAAGCCTGCGCGGTGAGGTCGATGGCCAGGTGATAACCGGAATCTGCCTCCCAGCGCACGACGCCCCGCTCCGCGAGCAGGCCGAGTGCCGCCCGCACCGGCGTGCGTGAGACATTGCACAGCGAGGCGATCTGCTGCTCCGGCAAGCGTGCGCCGGGCTCAAAACCGCGCTGCCGCGCCACATCCAGGATGCGCTGCGCCAGATCGAGATGGTTGGTACGAGGTCGTCGGGCTGCGGCTTGCATGGCTGGTCCGGTGGAAAACGGGATGACCGCATCGATCTGACCGATCGCCCGCACGGACGCAATCGGCCAGATTCCACGATCGCTTAGCAAATTATGGATTGACGTACTTTTTTCTGCAATAGTACTGTCAGGGCAATCGGCGAGAAAAAGACCGAGGGAACGGGATCGAGGCAGCGGCAAGGGTCGCAAGCGTTGGTCCGGCGAATGCAATTCGACGATCAACCGGAATGGGAGTCTGTCATGACCGCTACCAGCCTGCGGCGCCGTGCGCTGAAAACATCTTCGATCGCACTTGGCCTGGCCTTGGCGCTGTCCGCGCCGGCGACGGCTGCCGACCTCGTCATTTCCAACTGGGACGGCTACATGGCGCCTGACGCCATGGCCGCCTTCAAGACCGCCACCGGCGTGTCGGGCGAAGTGGTGGTGCACGCCACCAATGAAGAGATCATGGGCAAGCTCATCGCCGCCGGCGGCAAGGGCTATGACGTGGTCTTCGTTTCTTCGCCCTTCGCCGAGGTGTTGAACAAGCTCGGCCTGACCGAGCCGATCGACCACGCCAAGATCCCGAACCTCACCAATCTCTATCCCGAGGCAACCAAGCTGCCGCACGATGCCGGCAATGCATTCTCGGTGCCCTACACCTGGGGCACGACCGGCCTCTGCTACCGTTCGGACCTGATGAAGGTTGCGCCCACCAGCTGGAGCGACCTGCTCGCGCCATCCGACGAATTGAAGGGCAAGACCACCATGCTGGCGACCGACCGCTGGCTGCTGGCTGCCGGCCAGCTCGACAAGGGCTATTCGGTCAACGAAACCGACCCGGCCAAGATGGCCGAGGTCAAGGATCTGCTGATCTCGGCCAAGAAGACCCTGCTCGCCTATGACGACACCACCTTCTATTCCAAGCTGGTGTCCGGCGAGGCGCTGATGGTGCAGGCATGGGACGGCTGGTGCAATTACGGCATCGCCGAAAAGCCCGAGATCAAATACGTCATCCCCAAGGAAGGCTCGGACCTCTGGGTCGACACGATGGTGGTGATGAAGGCCTCCGCCAACAAGGACGCCGCCTTCCAGTTCATCAACTTCATGCTCGACGCCAAGAACCACGCCTGGGCGGCGCAGAACATCGACTACAAGGTGCCGAACAAGCCGGCGATGGAAAGTCTTCCGGCCGATTTCCTGGCCAAATTCCCCAACATGGCGATGCCGGTGGCCGATCTCGTCAAGTTCGAGCAGTTGCGTGACGTCGGCGACGCCCAGCGCGACTATTCGAAGATCGTCAGCGAGATCAAGGCGGCGCAGTAGGCGGCGCGCCACTTCGGTAGCTGGAATCAAGCTTGCGTTCCTTCGCGCCCCCCTCTGGCCTGCCGGCCATCTCCCCCTCAAGGGGGGAGATTGGCTGGGTTGTGGCCTGTCGCCAATCTTCAGCGCAGCGCCCCCTCATCCGGCCGCTGCGCGGCCACCTTCTCCCCGCTGGGGAGAAGAGCAAAGTGCCGGCGCTGGCGACCTCCTCTCCCCTCGGGGAGAGGTCGGATTGCCCCGAATTGCCCTTCGCAATTCG
>NZ_RZTF01000198.1:2727-11676 GCF_004023175.1 Mesorhizobium sp. M7A.F.Ca.MR.362.00.0.0 | reverse complement strand
TATCAGATCGAGACGGGAGCCAGCCCCAGAACGGGCCAGCTCTGCCAGGATCTCGGTCGGCACTGCGGTGTCGGAAAGGTCGAAGACATAGCCAGCCATCCCACATGAAGTCGAACAGACCGGAAAGGGTTGCTGTACGGTTTTTTGCCAAATGGCGCGAAGCTGATCACGGACGGTGGAACAAAATCGCGCTGTCAAACTTCGGCCGTTGCACTGTTCCCATTCAGTGCTTTCCCCATGAGAACTGCCCGCTGGCCTGGCGGCCGGCGGGCTTTTTTATGTCATGTGCTGCGCGACGGTCGGACCCTATTCGTTTGAACGGCCGCTTCGGTGGCTCAGAGACAAAACGGGTAGCTGTCGAAATAGGCAAGCGCCGACGACAGCGCCGGCACCGGCGAGCCGGCTTCGGCCGCCCTTGCCACGACACGCCGAAGCGACGGGTGTTCCTCCTGCATCAAGGAAACGAAAGCCGACGCCATCAACAGGTTGGTGGCTGCGGCCCCAGTGCCGAATGCTTCTGCCATCGTATCCAGCAGTTGCGAACAGATGATGCAGCCGGCCCGCCAGATCTCGGCGATGACCGGCATCGGCAGGTTCCGGTTGAATTTTTTCGACGCGCCGCTCATCACCGCGAAGCCTTGGGCATAGGCGGCGATCGTGCCGGCAAACAGCGCCAACTCGAGATCCCCAACCGGGCGTCCCTGTCGCCGGAGATTTTGCCCACGCCGCGGCCACAGGACTTTTCGGCGACCAGCCGCTCGTCTTTGATCGACGACAGCACGCGCGCCGCCACCGCCCCCTCAGAACCTGACCGACCATCGCTGCGCCAACTACCGCAACCCTGCCGCTGGAGACCTTTATGGCTGGGAGTTGAAAGATGGGAGAGAGCTGAGTGTCCGGGTGGATGGTCCGCTCGCATGCTCTCGGCGCTGAAAGTTGCAGGCTGCCGCGCCGATAGCGGAGATTGCTGACAGGCGATTCGCCAGATCAGAATCAAGCTCGCCTTCCGTCATCCACTCTTTGGATGATAAAAGGTGCTGGGAGACGAGAAGGTCGGTTAACAAGGCGAACTGAAATTCGCCGAAGATCGGAGAATGTGCATGTCGAAGACCGATGCAGTCAACGCATGCGGTGAAGTCGCCAAATGATAGGCGGTTGTTTCAGGCCGCGGGCGGGCGGTTGGCTTGCCATTGCGCTCCTGGCCCTCTTGCCTGACGGTCCGGCCTTCGCTTTTGAAAGCCCGGATGAAGTTGGCGCAGCTAATCCCCTGAACTGCGGAGCACCTGACGATTATTCCGGGTCGAGCGAACGGGTCAGCAACTTCAGCATCAGCGACAAGCGTCAACCCGTCGGTCCGGTCTTTCGGCAAACTAGAAGCAACGTTCCTGATCGTAGGGTTGCGCTTCTACAGAGCGTACTCACGGACAGATCTGTTTACGCCTCAGCGATTGATGGAGTGTTTGGTTCGCAGACAGCCAGCGCTGTGAAGTCCTTCCAGAGCACATATGGAATACCCGTTGACGGCACAGTGGGGATGCAGACCGGCATTGCACTCGGGCTGCCGTTTTGGGAGGCGAACAAAGCGCGCAGTCTAGCCCCGCCATTTCGCGACGATGCGAAATATCCTGAAGGTACTGAATTCAACTTCAGAAGTCTGGTCGGGATTGGCAATTTCTTTAGCAGCCTACCGGACGCTGCCTATAGTTCCTCAAATGCGCTTACTCGGAGGGCCCTTCGAACAAACAATCCCGGCGCCATCAACATCTCGAAATGGCAGCGAGACAGCATGAGAGGATATGTAGGTTGCACTCTGCCAGACCGGTACGGCAACCAAACTGCCATTTATGAAACCCCAGAGCATGGGGTAGCTGCTTGGGGTTTTCTCCTCCGCAAGATCTATTTCCAGGGAAACAAGGCTAAGGTCACCGTCGGCGACGTTGTGGATAAGTATAGAGGCCACAATTCCCGCGATCCTTATATTGACGGATATAAGAAATATTCGGATGGCGAATTGGTCGAATATTATGAAATCGACCTGTATAGCAATCGTGAACTGGCGCGGCTGGCTATTGCCGCCTACTCGCACGAACTCGGCTCCTGGTATCCTCTCACGGACAAACAGCTTCTGGCAGGCTTTTCAATTACTGATGATTATATTGACTCTGGCGTCAATGACGAAGTCATCGTGTCTTCTGAAGAGATGAATCCGGATCTCTATGTAAAACATCCTGATAGCGAAGGTCCGGCACAGTCGACGGGCTTAACCGCGGCTCAGTTGAGAACGGCGATGCAAAAGTACAGGCCGGCCTACAGGAGCTCGTCGATGCAGAGGATGGACCTCCCGGCGCGATCGCCACGCTCTACCGCGCCGGCCGCATGACCGTACTCACAGCGGGGCGCGCCGATGTCATATCGGGTGAGGCGCTGGGGGTCGATCAATATATGCGCATCGCCAGCATCTCAAAAGCATTCAACGGCGCCATTGCCCTGCACCTCGTCCAGAAGGGCCGGCTCGGCCTCGACGACACCATCGGCCAGCACCTGCCTGATCTGCCGGCGGCATGGTCGGGCCGTCACGGTCCGCCAGATGCTGAACCACACCAGCGGCCTGCCCGACTACTTGCAGTCCAAGGGCTTGGCCGAGCAGGTCGCGACAAATCCTCAAGGCTACGTGCAGCCCATTGAGATCATCGGCTGGGTTCGCAACGACCCGCTCGAGCTTACGCCCGGCACCCAGTATACCTACTCCAACACGGACAACGTCGTCGTCGGGCTGATCGCCGAGGCGGTCACAGGAACGCCCTACGGGACGCTGCTGAAGAACATCGCGTTTGGTCCTGCCGCCCTCGCCCGGACGAGTTTCCCGACGCGCGACATCGCGCTGCCTGCGCCCGCCATCCACGGCTATGTCGTCGCGCCCGGATCCGAGCCGAAAGACGTCACGACCTTCGTCAGCCCAAGCGGTGCGTGGGCGTCGGGCGCGATGGTGTCGACGCCTGATGATTTGTCGACGTTCATACGGGCAGATCTCGGACTGAAGTTCTTCGGCGCTGTCGAGCAGATTGAACAGATGAAGTTCGTGGCCGGCAATTCCAGTCCGCCCGGACCCGGGACGAACGATGCCGGTCTCGGACTGTTCCGCTACACCACGCCGTGCGGTGTCGTTTATGGCCACACAGGCAGTTTCCCGGGCTACACGCAGTGGGCGGCGTCAACCGCCGACGGGACGCGCTCGGTCACCACCACGCTGAACATCGCTGAGCCGGCTGGCGCTTTGATCGAACGCTTGCGGGAGGTTCAGGCTCAGTCGGTCTGCGCTTTGTTGGGGCACTGACGCGTAAGCTTTCGCGGGATGACGGACCCCAACATATTTGCTAATTTGCTAATTTGAGTTTCGAGCAATCCTTGATCTACCCTACCACGACATGTCCGCGAGTTTGATTGATGCCTCTTCGCAAGGCGCTGTCTCAGTGGTTCGACGCAGTACGTCGCGTGTCCATCTGTCTTGCAATCAGTGCCTTCATGGTCGGACCGAGCCTTAGCCAGACGGTCCCCGAGCAGATCGATTCGGTGGTTTCGGATCAGAACGAGATCATCCGACGCTATTCCGCTCCGCGGAAGCCCACCGGCGCCGTCGCAACGACGGCACCCTCGCCAATCGTCACCGTCATGTCGGCGCCGATGACCGCGAAAAACGCCGTGATCTCGTGGAAATGCGAGCCGGAACCGCCGCGCCGTCCGCAAGCACGACATGCAGAAAGATGACGGCGAACTGATAGGCGGCCAGCTCGCGGGTTTCGTTGCCGCGGCTTGCGCCCGGCGTGACGTGCGTGGCCAATTCATCCGGGCCGAGTTCTGCAAGCGGTGCTCCGCTGTCGGCCTCTACGACCTCGAGCTTCTCGAATCGGACATTGCCGCCGGTGACGTTCGTCACTGCAAGTTCGTAGACGATGTGAAGCCTGCCGTCGGAGCCTGGAACCACATGCGGGGGAGCGATGATCTCCGCAACGAGTGGCGTGAGCTTCGGATTGTCGCTGGCCGCGTGCACCCCGGATGGAAATGTTGCCAACAACAGCACAAAGGTCGAAAGGAGCCAAATTGGAACCCGCATTCGAACGCGCCCTCCTGTGCACACGCTGACTTTGCGACGTGAGGTTACGACAATGAAGGCCGGGAGCCAAGGTGGCGTGCGGCACATGGAAGTTTCGCGGACCTGGGCAACCGCGGCCTGAAGTGCTATCGTCGGCATGTCTGCTTTACGGGGACAAAGCTGCCTACGGCCTCCGATGACAGGCAAAACAGCTGCCCCCTACGACTCGTCCCTCTCATCGCGCAAATTAGACACAACGCGGCGGTTCTGCGACCTGCAGGCGGCGTCGGGGCAGTCGCGGACGAGCCTGTCCTTGCCGTAGCCCTTGGCCCACATGCGATTGCGGTCTATGCCGCCCGCGGCGAGGTAGTCCATCACCGCATCGGCGCGCTGCTGCGACAGCGCCGTTTCACTTGCGCCGGGATCGTCGGCGAAACCCTGCAGCTTGAGCAGCCAGCGCGGATGCTTTGCTAACCAGGCGATCTGGGTGTCGAGGGTGGCCTTGGCGACAGAATCGAGCGCAACCGAACCTTGTGTGAAATAGGTGCGGCGGCCGACATTGAGGATAAAATCCTCCTCGCTGCCCGGCTGCACGTTCTGGAAGCCGGCAATCTCGGCGTTGGTGACGTCTGGCGTGGAAGGGGCCAGCGTGTTGCTGGTCGAGCAGGATGCGACAAACACCAGCAGGCTGGCAGCGAGCAGCCGGCGCGTGTTTTCAATCATGCGGTTCATCAGGCGCCAATCATTCGACAGTTGTGGAAGCGGGCGCCTGGTCGGCGATGTGCGGCAGCACCTCCACCGCGGTGCCGATCGGGCACCGCTGGTAGAGGTCGATGATGTCTTCCGGGAACATGCGGATGCAGCCGCTGGAAGCGTCGGTGCCGATGCTCCATGGCTCCAGGGTGCCATGCAGGCGGTAGCCGATGTCGGCGCCGTCGCGGTACAGATAGAGCGCGCGCGGCCCGAGCGGATTGTTGGACGCGCCGCCTGCGACCATCGGCGGTAGGTCCGGCTTGCGCTTACGCATTTCGGGGGGCGGGACCCATCGCGGCCACAGCGCGCGGCGGTCGATCGTCGCGCGGCCGTACCATTTGAAGCCGTCCTTGCCTACGCCGACGCCGTAGCGGATGGCGGTCTTGTTTTCCATGATGAGGTAGAGGAAGTGGTGGCGGGTATCGACCACGACGGTGCCGACCGGCTCGCTGCTGAAATATTTGACGATCTGGCGATGCCACCTTTTGTCGATCTTGGTGAAGTTGGTCTTGCGATAGACAAAATTGTTGTCGCTGGCGGTACCGGCGAAAAAGGATTTCTCCGTCGCGGCTCGAACAATATTGCCGGTTGCACCGACCGCGACCAGCGCCAGGCCGCCGAGCGCCACACCCCTGCGTGATAAAACCATCGGCAATCCCCCATGCCTTAAGTCTGGCGGACCTTAGTTGAGAATGATTTCGCCTCAAAGTGGAAAATGCTGCAGCGGGCCGGATGCGACCCGAAGCCGGACCTTCGATACGCCTCGGATTCACGGGCCGAAGCCAATCCTTGCGACTTCGAGCCTCGAACCTGCCACGCAGTCAGAAGCCGTATAAAGCGATGGCGATTCCGAAGACGATGACGACCAAAATGCCGATGAAGGTCGGTGCGGTTACGATGAAAGCTGCCGGGACCAGGTATAGGTTGCGCCAAGCTAGCGTTGCCGTAACGATCGCGATGATGGGGGAGACCACGAAATAGACCGGGGTACCCCAGTCGTCACCGCCAAAGTCGAGCCCTTGCTCAGCGACCGAAGGCAGCATCGAAAACCAGCCCAGCATGATGCTGCCGGCTAACGCCAGGTTAGTGCCGCGAAGATCGCCTCGAAGAGCCAGCACAAAGGCCGCCATGGCCGCAATCGTCTGGAGCCCGCCTGTCATGGCCGCTGTCCATCCGGCCATCCCGGAGCCCGGGTTTGACACGCCCATGAACACATAGGCTACCAACGACAGACCCAGATACGCCTGCAGCGCCGCCGTTAGAAAGAGAAGCGGCCATACTGCCTTTTCCGCCGCTGATTTGTCTTGCTGCTCCCCGCTTGCCATGTTCTGGTCTCCAAATTCTGGGGCTGCCTCGCCTATCCTGCGGCCTGGTCGGAGCCTGTCTGAAGAAGCGGCTCTCTGCGGGGAGTTCTCACCCGGAGGAGGCGTTTTGCAACCTCACTCCCACGCGAGTCTGGTTCAAAGCGTCTTCAGCAACTATGTCCACATATAGGATCGCAGGAGTTCGCCTCAACGACCGAAACAAGGCGCTTAGCATACGCGGCTCCACTCGGAAATGGAGCTGCATCTGTAGGTTTCCGTAGCCTCAGCAGTTCCAGGGCATCTTCTACCGCGTCGCTCCAGCCATGCGAGAAGGCTGGAGCGTGCGTCGCTCATCAACTCGAACTGAACAGGTCGGCCGGTGTTCTGTTGGATGACCGCTGCGCGCCGGCAGACGGTTGATGAGCGTGGGACCGCAACTAGAATGGCAGCTTTCAGGAATAGATGGGCTACTTTCAGCTCCGGTATTTTGCGGCCGACCAAATTGGCCTAATCCTGCAGGCGTGCGAGACGCCCGCCGTCAAAAACAACGGCTGCGCAGGCCGGATGCCGCCTGATGGCACCTAGGCCCTCCCCAGCGGTCTTAGTTCACGATGCAGGACGGCACCCCTGCGATCGGCTGAATCTGGTCAGCGTGTGCTTCGGGTTCAGGGCGCAAAATCAGGCGGTGTCATTTGCACGGATGGCGGCGAACCAACCACCGCGCCAGGGGCGCCAGATTGTTGGATCTCTACTTCGCGGCTCACACCTTGGTGAGCAGCTTGCATCTCCGGAACAGTGAAAACCGGCACCTCGCCCTTGAAACCCTGGAGCTCAAAGGCGCCCGCCTGGACGACCGGCATCGATGCTCCTGCCGCAAAGCCGGGTCCGAGCACCAGGGGGATGCCCAGCTTCTTGGTCGTGGACTCGAGACGTGCCACGCGGTTCACCGGGGAGCCGATTGCGGTGTAATCGAAGCGTCGTTCGGAGCCGAAATTGCCTACCGAGCAGATGCCGGTCTCGATGGCGACGCCGATTTCGATCGAGCGATGGCCATCCGCAGTGAAGGCGGCATCTTCGCGCTTCACCCGCTCGATCAGGGCAAGACCCGCGTCGAGCGCACGCTCGCGATGATCGGGTTGATCAAGCGGCGCGTTCCAGAAGGCCAGCACCGCATCGCCCATGAACTTGTCGATGGTGCCGTCGCGCTTGAGTATCTCATCGGTCGCAATACCAAGGAAATGGTTGACTACCTTGGCGATCTCATGGGTATCGAGCTGTTCGCTCATCGTCGTGAAGCCGCGTATGTCGCTGATCAGGATTGTGATCTCGCGCTTCTCGCCAGACAGGATTGCCTCGGTGTCCGAGCTTGCGAGGCGCTGCACCACGGAGGGCGACAGATATTGGGAGAACTGTCGCGCCAAGGTGGACCGGCGCTGCTCGCTGCGCCTGTAGAGGACATAGCCTTCGAAGCCCGCAACCATGATCGTTGCAAGCGCCGGCTGCAGCGGGTCATAGAGTGCACCCTGCATGCTGTACTCGAGAGCGCCGAACACAAACGGCGTGACGGCCAGCAGCGCCAGTGCGAGGGCGCCAAGCACGACACGCCCGGCGAGCACTCCGGACAGCCCGATGAAAACGACGGCACTGAGGAGAAACCAGAGCCGCTCAAGCATACGCGCGTGCGTTGGCTCGGCCAGGTAGCGCCCGGCAAGCATCTGGCCAACCGCATCGGCGTGGATGTCCGCTCCTGATCGTGCTGGACTCCTTGGCGTGGGCAGGTACTGCGTCAGTCCCACAGCCGACAGGTCGACAATGGCGATGGCGTCGCGCAGCCGCGGATCGCCATGGCCCGAGAGGATAGTGCTGGCAGACAGGCGGGGCGCATCGGTGGCGGTTTGCCAGAGGCGGATGCTCCCCTCCGGCTCGAGCGGCACAATGGCGCCGGCCATCCTGAGTGCGTCGAACCCGGCTGCATTCATCCGGGCTATGTACCCGTCCTGTCCAGCGTAAAGGCGCAGGAGCTCGAGTGCGAAGGACGGCCACAGCTGCACGCCTTGAGCGGTGTTGCGAAGCCAGAGCAGCGGCACATGGCGCAGTACGCCGTCGGGATCGGGCAAGGTGCGAATCACGCCAAGGCCCGCGGCAGTGTTCGAGAATTCGGCAAGCGAGCCGGTCAAGCCGGTGAAGCCGGGAAGTGTATCGGGTACTTGCCCGACGATCGACCAGCCGGCTTTGGGTTCTGCTTCTGAAACTGTCGCCTCATTGCCTAGGCTGACGGCAAGCGCCGTTCGATTTTTGGCCAGCGCCGCTGCTAAGTGCTTGTCTCCGGCGATGCCTTCAGGCGAGTTGTCGGCCTCGGGGAGTACCAGCGCAAGCCCGACCACCGCCGCGCCGGATTCGGTGATGCCATCGACCAGATCGGCCAAGAGGCCACGATTCCAGGGCCATCGCCCATGTGCCTTGAGGCTGGCGTCATCTATCGAGACGATCACGACAGGATTGCTCGTCGTCTGGCGTGGGGCGAGAAACTGATAGAAGTCGTACGTCCGCTCACGCAGACGCGACAACGGTGCGTCAAAAGCCAAATGGCAAGCGAGCAGCAGGAGCACGACCACAAGGCCGGATATTTTGCGCCTGCCAGCTTGCCGCCAATCAGCCCAGGGACTACCGACCAAGCGGCTCATCGTGGGGCCAGTCTAATCGCAGTAGTAACAGCAACGCTCACCCTCACACTCGCCCCTCCGCCCCCCGCTGCCCGCAGGTGGCATTGGGCTGTCAGGGAATTCCAAGACCACTCCTGGC
>NZ_RZTF01000198.1:1243-2717 GCF_004023175.1 Mesorhizobium sp. M7A.F.Ca.MR.362.00.0.0 | reverse complement strand
CTCCTGGCAATGCGCCGTCCGTGGACCCGCAGACTTCGAGCGAGCCGCCGAGTGCCGATGCACAAATTGCGCTTACGTCCAACCCAGGACCCGGTGCCCCTGGCAGGCCGGTGCCCGCTATCCGGTCAATACTGTCCAATATCGGGAAGGTGTCGATGCCACCGTAGCCGGTCAGCAGCTTGCCATCTGCCGACGTGCAGGCGTAGCCCGGGTTTGTGATGACCAGCCGTTTGCCACTGATCGTGCAGGTCATGCGGCCGGCGCGCAATATGCCGACAGTCTGGCCGGCTGCCACCAGCACTTCGATGATGCCGCCTCTCGCCCCGAGCACCATGTGCGGCGTCGCAACCTGCATGACGCCCCCTTTAGAAACCTGGCCGCCATAAAAACGTGCCAGGCCGCTGTTCATCCCGATATCGATCTTTCCGGAACCGGAGCCCGGATTGTAGACGAATTCATCGATTGTCAGGCTGGTGTTCGGACCAATCTTGGCGCTCGATTCATCCCGGAACACCAGCATTCCAAGACCGGTGGGGTCACTGCGCAACTGGTCGCCGAGTTCGACGCCAGCACCAACGTTCATTGTCCCACCGTTGTTGCGGACGATGTTGGTCTGATAGGCTGTCATCGACCCGACTGTCTCAGCGGCGGATGGTACCGTGAAAGCAAGGCAGGCGATAAAAAGAGCGATCTGACGGTACCTCATCGAGGCCTCTTTCAATTGAGCGTCAACGTATAGCTCATGAGCATTTCGAACGATTTTCGGTCGCGGTTGGCGATGGCGAAAGTGGTTTCTCGATAGGCGAGATCAACGCTGATCTTCTGGGCTTCAGTCAGCTGAAAATCGCTTTCCGAGGCAATGCGCCAGAAGTCGCTCTTAATATTTGTGCCGATGCCGACCGAGAGATCGGGAATGTCGCTGTGGCCGGCCGAGAAGGCGATCTGGTGTGACCATGCGAAAAGATCCGGTACGTTCATCAACAGGCCGCCATAGCGGACCTCGCCTGAGTAGCTGCGGCCGATTTCTCCAGATCCGGAAGCGAAGTCGTTCGAGCCGACAAAGCGCAGTCCGAGCGCCTGGCCATTGCGGAAGCGGTAGCTGCCGCCTGCCTCATAGAAGACCCTGCTGTCGGCGAAAATGCCTTGCGAGGCGCTTAGATCGATGTAGCCGCCACCGGCGAAGAGCGTCGTTTCGACCGTCGGTCGAACGAGGAAACGTCCACCAAGGCCAATGCCGGTTTCCTGAATATCGCTGTCGAAACGGTCTGTAACGGTAAATGCGGAGAGCAGCAGGCGAAGCGAATCGATCCCACTATTGGGCAGCCCCTTGTCCCAGGTAATCGCTGCGTTGCCGTGGACAAAAGTCTTATCGCTACCCGGAACCGACAGGTCTTCCGTGAAAAAACGCTCTGTCGCCGTCAACGACCCTGAAAGCACCAGCGCGTCGGCACTTGGCGTGCCGAGGTCCCACCGG
>NZ_RZTF01000198.1:0-1233 GCF_004023175.1 Mesorhizobium sp. M7A.F.Ca.MR.362.00.0.0 | reverse complement strand
CCCGTAGGGCGAGACGAAGCTTTCCTCGTCCTGCGCCCCGCCCGGCGCAAAATTGGTGAATGCGCTGAGTACGCCGCCGGTCAGGGCGAGTTCCCAGGTGACGCCACGCAACGCACGATCGATCCGGCCGAGGAGGCGAACAGCTTCCTGCTGCTCACCCGCGGTCAGACCACCGACTTCGATGCCGTACTGCACCTGCCGCCGGGCCAATTCATAGGAGCCGACATGATAGTACAACCGGCTGGCGGCAAGCCGGGCGCGCGCATCGCGGGGGTATTGGATCAGATACTGCTCGATTGAGGAGATCGCCTGATCGTATTGGCCCGCGTTGACCGCAACCGTGACGAATTGGGCGAGCGTTCCATTGTCGGCCGGACTGGCGATGCGGGCCGAAAACGCATCGTCATAGGCCGTAAAAAGACCTTGTGCGCCGGCCGGCAATACCCCGCTAAAAAGCAGCGCTGCGGCGAAGCCGAAAATCGTGCGAGACGAAGATTGCATGCCGAGAACCCACCCCGACCGGACTAGTGCGAAGGAATCGCATGACTACAAGAAAAAAGGCGACTGAACTGCCACCAGATCACGCGAGCCTCAGCAGCTGTTGCAGCTGCGCAACAAGCTAACAGGCTTATTCCTATTTTTGGCTGCGCTGGTCGCAAAAACGTCTGCTTGGAGTTGCTGGACGTAATTGAAGGATTCGGCACCAGTAGCAAACAACCAGATCCTGAGTGGCGGATCGCAAACCGACGAGGTTAATATTGCTTGCGCGATTCTGCGCGTGTTCTGGTCACTGAATAGGCTTCAAGGTCATCCACGGCCTATCCAAAGGTCTTCCGGCGCGTTGCGCAAGGGGTCAGAGAGCTGCCGGAGGGTGCTTCTCACGATGCGTGCGCGATGCGGCCTGGCTCTCGCAATTCGCTGAACGCGACGAGATCAGCTTGTTGCCCCAATTTCCCAGGAACGTACCTCGCTACAGCACGAGTATGGTGGCCAGCCCCAGCATCAGGCCCATGCCTACAATATCGGTCAAGGTGGTGAGGAAGATCGCCGAAGCGACCGCCGGGTCGGCGCCGACCCGGCGCAGGCCCAACGGGATCAGCACGCCGGAGATTCCAGACATGAGGCACGATCCGGACATGGCAAGCAGGATCACAAGTGCTAACATGGGCGCTTGGGCCGCCGACTCCGGTTGCCTCGAGGCGTAGAACCACGTCGCCGCAGCCGCAAGAAGGC
>NZ_RZTF01000197.1:4113-11719 GCF_004023175.1 Mesorhizobium sp. M7A.F.Ca.MR.362.00.0.0 | reverse complement strand
CTTGGCGCCCGCCCTTTTTCAATGCGCTCCCCGCTTGTTTTCCTGACAGTAAACAGCGCGAAGCGACCAGAGTCCTTTGGGTGTGACTTGACGATCCACCTTGGTTCACTCACAATCACAATGAACCAAGTGGATCGAAACCATGACGGCTTTCACCGTACGCCTCCCCGACGACACGACAAACAGGCTCGACCAACTTGCCGAAAAGCTCGATCGCTCGCGCTCTTATGTGGCCGCCAAGGCCATCGAAGACTTTGTAGCTCGTCAAGAGTGGCAACTCGCTGAGATAGAGGCCGGATTGGCCGAGGCCGAGCGCGGTGAGTTCGCCAGCGAACAAGAGTTGGCCGCTGTGATCGGGAAATACGTCAAGCCCGCCGGCTGATCCATGAGCCGCAAGACAATCCGTTGGACCAAGCGGGCTTTGCGTCGGCTTGGCGAAATCGGCGCGCATATCGAGAAAGACAGTCCCGAAGCTGCCGCCCGTGTCATTGGGCGCATCTTGTCCGCAGCGGAGTTGCTTACCGAACAGCCGGCTATGGGTCGCGTTGGACGCATCAAGGCGACGCGAGAACTCGTTTTGGCCGATATCCCATATATCGTCCCCTATCGCGTAAGCGAAGATGCCGTCGAAATACTTACCGTCATACATGCCGCCCAACAGTGGCCAAAGAGCCTCTGAGCCAACTGGCCGCTGCCTTTCTAGCCGATGAAATGCCTGAGCAACCCCGCCGAAGCGACTCCGATCAGCACAGTCGGCAGCATGGAAAGCCGCGTGGCGGCCACCAGCGTAACAGCCAGCGCCAGAATATCCGCCGGGGACTTCGACACGAAGGCCGGTGCGATGACCGCAATCAGCACGCAACCGGGCGCCGCTTCCATCACCGCCGTGGCACGCCCGCTGAGCGTACGGTTGCGCAGCACGACATAGCCGCCGATGCGCGTGAGATAAGTGACGCCGGCCATCAGCACGATGGTGAAAAAGGTCGTTGCATCGATCATGCATCACCCGCCATCAGCCAGGCCGCGACCAGACCCGACATGGCGCCCGCGGCGACATACCAGGCGCCGGGAACGAAGAGATAGAACAGTGCCGCCACGACCAGGCTGACCAGCCAGGGTCGCGCCGCCGCCATACCCGTCCACATACCGCGCATCAGCACCAGGAAGACAGCCGGGAACGCCATGTCGAAACCATAGGTGCCGACGTCGCCGAGCATCGGACCGAGCAAGGCACCCAGCGTGGTGAAGGCCACCCAGGCGAGATACATCGCCAGCGCCGCGCCCATATAGTAGCGCGGGCTGAAGGCCGGCATGATGCCGGCAGCGGTGCGCTGTCTGGCATCGGCCAGGCCCAGCGCCCAGCTCTCGTCGCACATAAAGAAAAGCGCCGGAAACACCTTGCGCCGTGGCAGGTGGCGCAGGAACGGCGCCAGTGCCGCACCCATCAGCAGGTGACGGCTGTTGACCAGGAAGGTGATGGCGACGATGAGCACGATGTGCGGCGGCGACGTCCACAATTGGATCGCCGCGAATTCCGAACCGCCGGCGAAATTCAGCCCTGTCATCATGGACAGTTCGACAGCGCTCAAGCCTTTCTGCGTGGCCCGGGCGCCGAGCACCAGCGCATAGGGTATGGTGCCGAACAGCACCGGCGCGCAGGACGCCACGCCACGGCGGAATTCGGATCGCGAACCATTGCCCGCCGCCTCGACTGCCTGTGAAATGCTCATGTGTCTCCACTGGCGCGCCTCGCGGCCGCCGCTGCCCTGCGTTTGAACTCTCATGATACTGGCGGCAAACATACCCACAATTCTCCGCAATATGGTTGCGAATATTGTTGTACTTCAACTAGGTTCGGCATTGAGTGCCATTAATTTCAAAATAGATGGAATCTAGAGCCATGAAGCTGGATGAGATCGACAAGCGGATCCTGCGGGCGCTGCAGCGCGACGGCCGCATGGCCAACAACGATCTGGCCAAAGAGGTCGGCCTGTCGCCCTCGCCTTGCCTGCGGCGCGTGAAGCTGCTGGAGGAAGCCGGCATCATCGATCGCTACGTCGCAGTGCTGAACCCCGGCAGCATCGGCAAGGGCCTCACCTTCTTCACCCGCATCTGGCTGAAAACGCAGGATGAGGACACGATCGAGCATTTCGCCACCGAAGTCGCCAAGCTGCCGCAGGTGATGGAGTGCTATTTGATGCTCGGCGATTGCGACGCCATGGTGCGCGTGGTGGCAGCCGGCATCGACGATTACCGCCGCTTCCAGTCGGAGCATCTGAGCCGCATCAAGGGCGTGCAGAACGTCAAGACCGACGTCCCCAGCCAGACGATCAAATACACGTCGGAACTGCCGATCTGAACTGCCGAAAACGGCGTCACGTCAAACTGGATAAAAAATGCAACCGGATTGTAGGATCGAACCCGGTGCCGGCGTCCTTCGGGTGCAAGCAGCGCGCAGCGCTGCCTTTAGGCATGGGAGATTTGAATGAGCCTTTCCTATCGTTGGGTCATCGTCGCCGCTGGCGCGCTGATGTCCTGTGTCGCCATCGGGACGATGTTTTCGCTGGCGATATTCCTGGAGCCGATGGCGATCGACACCAACTGGTCGCGCGCCGGCATTTCCAGCGCCATGACGCTCAACTTCCTGGTGATGGGCCTTGGTGGCTTCGCCTGGGGCGCGATATCGGACCGTTTTGGCGCCCGCATCGTCGTGATGATCGGCGCGGTGCTGCTCGGGTTGGCGCTGGTGCTGGCCAGCCGCGCCGGTTCGCTGCTGAGCTTCCAGATCACCTATGGCGTCCTGGTCGGTCTCGCGGCAAGCGCCTTTTTTGCGCCGATGATCGCGCTGACCACAGGCTGGTTCGACACCAACCGCAGCCTTGCCGTCTCACTGGTCTCGGCCGGCATGGGCGTGGCGCCGATGACGATCTCGCCCTTCGCCCGCTGGTTGATCTCCGCCTATGACTGGCGCACCGCCATGTTCGACATCGGCATTACCGCCTGGGTGCTGCTGTTGCCGGCGGTGCTGCTGGTGCGCCAGCCGCCGAAGCCCGTCTTGGTCGACACCGGCTCCGCGCCGGTTGCCGAAGGTGCCGGCCTGACAGTCTACCAGGCGCTGCGCTCGCCGCAATTCATCGTGCTCGGGCTGACCTTCTTTGCCTGCTGCGCGGCGCATTCCGGACCGATCTTCCATATGGTCAGCTATGCCATGCTGTGCGGCGTCGCCCCCATGGCAGCGGTCTCGATCTACAGTGTCGAAGGTCTGGCAGGCCTTGGCGGCCGGCTCTTCTACGGCGTGCTGGCCGACCGGCTGGGCGTCAAGCCGGTGCTGATCGCGGGCCTGGCGATCCAGGCGATCGTCATTGCCGCCTATCTGTCGATCAGCCAGCTTGAGCAGTTCTACATGCTGGCCGTTATCTTCGGTGCCACCTATGGCGGCGTCATGCCGCTCTATGCGGTGCTGGCGCGCGAATATTTCGGCCAGCGCATCCTCGGCACCGTGTTCGGCGCCGCCACCATGCTGTCCAGCCTCGGCATGGCATTGGGACCGCTTGCCGGCGGCATGGTGTTCGATGCCTACGCCAACTATTCCTGGCTGTTCATCGGCTCTGCTCTTATCGGGCTCGGCGCGGTCGGCATCGCCATCGCGTTCCCGCCACTGCCACGCAGGGAACTGCAGCCGGCTTAGTTCGGGTCGACTTCCAAACCTTGCTGGCCAGGCGCGCAATCAGCCTGGCCCGTTCGGTTCGCCGCGGATCCTGTCCTCTGTTTCATCCGTTCTCCCTTGTGCGAGTGCGGAAGTCCACGGCCAACGTTTGCACCAAGCGACGACTTCGCGCACCCGTCCACACCAGTGAGGGTACCATTTGAGCCGAAGGCGCGCGGCTCCGCCACGGCCAGGCTTGAATGGCAGGCAACGGTCGATGGATCGAAAAGCTCTCTTAAGCATTTAAGCTTTGGCTAATAGTAGCCTCAGGAGAGAAACGATGAAAAAGACGCTGCTCATTTTGAGCCTGCTCATTCCGCTCTCGGCGTGCTCCCGTACCGAACAAGGCGCCGCCGTCGGCGGCTTGGGTGGCGCGGCCGTAGGCGCCGCAGTGGCCGGAGACCCTGTGGAAGGAGCGGTTGTTGGCGGTGCGGTGGGAGCGATAGCCGGGGCCGTCATCGGCCACGCCAGCGAAGCCGGCCAGTGCAGATATCGCGATCGGTACGGCCGGGTTTACGTCGCGCGGTGCCCGGACGGCTACTGATCTCAAGGCGCGTGATCTCCTTCAATCACGCGACTGCCAGGAGTAGTCGAATGGCCTATCGGATCAAAAAGCTGCCGGGTTTCTTGTTTGCCGCTGTCGGCGCTGCCGCGTTGAATATCGCGTCCACGATTGCGATTTCGGCCGCGCCGGTTGATGCGAAGACGATTGCCGATCACTTCTCATCGGTGAAATCCATGTCAGGGGATTTCGTGCAGTCGGGCCCGAAGGCGGAAAGAAAACACGGCAGGTTTTTTCTCCAACGCCCGGGCAAGATCCGGTTCAATTATGCTGGCCAATCTGGGATCAGCGTGATTGCGGATGGTAAATCCCTGGTGGTTTACAACAGGAAACTGAAGACATCGCGGCTCTATGCTCTCTCGAAGACGCCGCTGAAGCTGCTGCTCGACAACAAGGTCGACTTCTCCGGCAGTCGCCTCAAGAGCATCAGAGACGACGGCGCCCAAGTTACCGTCAAGCTGGCCGACAGATCGGCTTTCGGCAATTCGAACATCTCCGTGGTGTTCGACAGAAAATCGCTCGATCTGCGCAGATGGAGCCTCACCGACGAGAAGGGACTTACCACAACGGTGACTATATCAAATGTGAAGCAGGGCGTTCGCGCTCCCGAGGGCACCTTCGTTATCGATTATGCGGCGAACCGTGAATTCAACACCACAACGAAATAGCGGCGGCCGCAGAATGGTCACAGCACCGGAACCAATATGATCAGCGGCGGTTTAATCCGTGAAGGGACCGGAACCGCAAAGGACGCGGCACAATGATTGAAATTCACAGCATCGAAGCGGCCAACGCCAGACTGCGCATAAGGAGAGCTGAGCACTCTCTGAAGCGCGCGAATGACTTGCTGGACGAGGAAGGCGGCGTCGCTCTTAATCTGGCATTGTGCGGCCGGATAAGGGCCGCGAGAAGGCATCTGATAGAGGCCAGGACCCGCCTGATGACGATCGATCCCGCCAGGACGAGTTGATCCGCCGGCGGTCGTAGGTCAACCCGAACCGAGAGGTCCATCGTGGCGCAAAGGCCCGCATGGACCTGTGGCGGTGATCTACCCAAAAATCCGGTCGCCCTGCTCGTCGACCAGTTGGATGCCCTTCTTGATCGAGATGTCGACGGCGTCGTCGAGCCCGGCGAAACGGTCGGCACGGATAAATTTGTGTTCCTTCACCACACCGTCGATCTCCTTGGAGACGACGCCGCATGTCTGGTATTGGCCATCCGCCTTGTAGGGCGTGGCGCTGATCAGGAAGCCCTTGTGCTCGACCTGCTTGGCTGGCGCTGCACTCGTCGGCTCAGCCGCCTGGGTTCCGCCGCCACCACCGCCGAAAAGACGCTTCAGAAAAGACATCGGGCTTCCTCCAACAGCATTCATCCCGCACCATGTAGAGTGACGCGGGATGAATTTCACTATCGGTCCTTGGCCCAGCGGGCAAGGGCTGCGTCCGGCCGGCTGGACAAGCTTACTTGTGCGACAGCGCTTCCAGCGCCTCGGCGGCGCCTTCGAGGATGGCGATCGCCTCGGCCTGCTTGTCGGCCGGGGCGTCGACGAAATCACCCAGAGCCGCGCGCAGTCGGTGGCGGACTGCGCGGAATTCGTCGCGCGCTTCCGAACGATCCCCGCGGCTACCCCGGCCGCCACGACGCCCGCCCTCTTCACTCTCGTCGTTCCAGCCGAACCAGTCGCGCGCCTTGGCCATTTTGCGGCCGAAGCGCTCGAGATGGTCGAGCACGCCATCGATCATCTCGCGGTTGTCGGCGAGATGCGCCTGACCAGCTTCGGTGATCGAAAACACCTTCTTGTTGCCGTCGGCGGCGGAGGCGGCATAGCCGGCCTCTTCCAGGAAGGTCAGCGTCGGGTAGACCACGCCCGGGCTCGGGCTGTAGATGCCGCTGGTGCGCTCTTCCAGGGCCTTGATGATGTCGTAGCCGTGGCGCGGCGCCTCGGCCAGCAGCGACAGCGTGATCAGCTTGAGGTCGCCGTCGGCCAGCATGCGCCCGGCGCGGAACATGTCGCCCGGGCCGCCGCGCCCGCCACCGCGACCGCCCTGCCCGAACGGGCCAAAACCGCCGCCCCCTCTGCCACCAAATTTGCCGGCCATGTGCATGAACATGCGTTCGCCGAAATGATTGTTCCCAAAATGTTTGTGCATTGATTGCTCCTTGAGTTGTATCTTACGATATATCTTAATTAGGCAAGCCAATCGACGGAGTCAAGATATATCTTACGATGTATCTGAATGCGGCGCCAGAGGCTTGCTTTCACTGGAACGTGCCGAAGCGGTCGTAGGCAAAGCGTGTCACCGGCAAGGCAACCGGATTGCCGAACACCATCGCCAGCCAGCCTTCGCCCGGCGTGACCTTCCACACGGCGATGGCAACGTCGGCGCCGACCAGCAGCCTGCCCGCCGCATCGGTGGCGTGCAGCCGGCGGCGGATGTCCTCAAGCGACGCGCCATGTCCGGCAAGCGCTGCCGGTTCAAGATTGATGTCTCGGAACTCGATCCGCCCGGCCTTGACCGCCTCGATCAGCCGCCGCTTCTGCCTGCTGATACCGGCATCGCAGACCGGGCAGCGCGTGTTGTACCAGACAGTCAGCATCTATCCGTGGCCATGCCTGTGGTGCAGGTCGGGATAATGCGGATGCCGGTGGCGCATCGGGGCATGCCGGTGCCAGTGCGAATGCGGCTCGCTCACCGGCCCGTCATGATGGTGCTGGTGGTGCTCGTCATGCACATGGCTGTGCTCGTGTTCCAGTTCCTCATGATCGTGCTCGTGCTCATGGTGTTCCGACAGATGCAGCCACAGGCCAACGCCCATCAGAAGTCCGGCGGCCGCCAGCTTGAGCGTGACGGCGTCACCCAGGATGGCGATTGCCAGCAACGCACCGATGAAGGGAGCGAGCGAGTAATAGGCCCCTGTCCGGGCGGTGCCCAGATGACGCAGCGCCACGATGAACATCACCAGGCTGACCCCAATGCCGAAGAAACCGACTGCGGCGGTCGCTGCAATGACCGACGCCGGGGGAAACAAGGCCCCGCCGGCAAGCGCCAGCCCGACATTGACGACACCCGCCACCAGCCCTTTGAGCATGGCGATCACCACCGGGTCGGTGGCCGAGATCCTGCGCGTGAAATTGTTGTCGATCCCCCAGGCCACACAAGCCGCCGCCACCAGCAGGGCGCCACGGTTGAAGGCGACGCCCTCACCTTGCCAAGACAGAAGAACGGCGCCCGCCAGAATGGCGAAGGCGCCAAAAAGCAGACGCCGGTCGACATTCTCGCGATAGACGAGCCAGGCGATCGCCATCGTCGCCAGCCCTTCCAGATTGAGCAGCAGCG
>NZ_RZTF01000197.1:0-4103 GCF_004023175.1 Mesorhizobium sp. M7A.F.Ca.MR.362.00.0.0 | reverse complement strand
TGAGGGTCAAGCCGAACATCAGCAGCGCCGGCGCGACGACGGCGCCCATGCAGATCGCCAGCGCCAGCCAGGGAATATCCCCAGCGGTCAGTTGCGCCTCCCCGGCCGCGGCCTGCCTGCCCCGAAACAGGCGGTACAGAGCGAGGCCAAGACCAGCACCGAGATAGAGCAGCCCGGCCAGCATGAAGGGATTGACGCCATCGAGCAGCAGCTTGCTGAGCGGCGGCGTCGCCCCGAACAAAGCAGCCGAGCCAAGCGCGAGCGGCACGCCGGGCCACAGATGCGAATGGGAATGCGGTTCGGACATGATCTCACCCTATGATGGCAGGTGTGTCACTTGCGGCGCATGGCCACCTTCGGCCCGACGCACTTGTTGTCGCGAAACAGCGCCCACTCCTCGCAAAGGCGCCCATTGGGCAAGCCGCAGAATCCATATTCATTACCGGCCTTGTCCTTCCTGATCACCAGGCGCCCGCCGATATCGCCACAATGGACGGATGCCGGATTGGCCATGCCGACCGGTTTTTGCGCACTGGCGCCGGCGGAAAACGGCAGCGACGACAAAGCGGCAAAGCTCGCGACCAATATCGAAACCTTCTTCATCGCGATCTCCCCGGCCGCATTCTATCACGGCGAAGCGCCCCGTCTTGCGGCAAAGCGCCACCAGGCCGCACCAACCAGCGACTTCGAGAAACCCTGCCGATTCCTTTATCAGAGCGAGGTGATGATCTCGCGGTAGGCTAATTCGGGAAAGGCCTTCAGCGTCCGCGTCCTGACATTGCCCGCTGCCGCCAGCATCAGCGAGAAGCGCGCCAGCACGGCGTCGTCGGGCGCTTCGACCACAGCCACCATATCGTATTCGCCCATGGTCAGGTAGAACGTCTTGAACGATCCGCCCATGTCTCCCAGTTGCCTTCTGGCGGCGTCGAGCCGCTTCGGTGACTCGCGTATGTTCCTGGCACCTTGCTCCGTCCAGTTCATCAGCACGATGTAGCTTGTCATGGCACACCTCCCTCCGGGGCCACGGAGCACGGCGGCTTCGCCGGGGCGGGCATCCGGGTTGTCGCCCAGAAAATGCATCCGACACCGAATTATCCTCCCGAAGGGTCTCGCCCGCAAGAGTGCGTCGCACAACAAAAAAGGGCGCCATCGGCGCCCTTGAACTCTTTGCATCGGTAAGTCTCAGCTATCCAGGAAGCTGCGCAGCTTGCGCGACCTGCTCGGGTGCTTGAGCTTGCGCAGCGCCTTGGCTTCGATCTGGCGGATACGCTCGCGGGTGACCGAGAACTGCTGGCCGACTTCTTCCAGCGTGTGGTCGGTGTTCATGCCGATACCGAAGCGCATTCTGAGCACGCGCTCCTCGCGCGGCGTCAGCGAGGCCAGCACGCGCGTGGTGGTCTCGCGCAGATTGGCCTGGATCGCCGCGTCGATCGGCAGGATCGCCATCTTGTCTTCGATGAAATCGCCCAGATGCGAATCCTCCTCGTCGCCGACCGGCGTTTCGAGCGAGATCGGCTCCTTGGCGATCTTCAGGACCTTGCGCACCTTTTCGAGCGGCATGGCGAGCTTTTCGGCCAGTTCTTCCGGCGTCGGTTCACGGCCGATCTCGTGCAGCATCTGGCGCGAGGTGCGCACGATCTTGTTGATCGTCTCGATCATGTGCACCGGAATACGGATGGTGCGCGCCTGATCGGCGATCGAACGCGTGATCGCCTGCCGGATCCACCACGTCGCATAGGTCGAGAACTTGTAGCCGCGGCGGTATTCGAATTTGTCGACCGCCTTCATCAGGCCGATATTGCCTTCCTGGATCAGGTCGAGGAACTGCAGGCCGCGATTGGTGTATTTCTTGGCGATGGAGATGACGAGGCGCAGATTGGCTTCGACCATTTCCTTCTTGGCGATCGCCGCTTCGCGCTCGCCTTTCTGCACCTGATTGACGATCTTGCGGAATTCCAGGATCGAGATCGCCGTTTCGGTGGCGAGGTTCTGGATCTCGGTGCGCAGGTCCTTGATCGCATCCTTCTCGTTCTTGGTGAATTCCTTCCAGCCGCGCGAGGTCAGATTGCCGATCGAGCGCGTCCAGTTAGGGTCGAGCTCGGAACCCTGATATTCCTTCAGGAACTCTTCGCGGCGCACGCCGTAGCTTTCGGCCAGCCTGAGCAGCTTGCCTTCGTTCTGCACCAGGCGCTTGTTGATGTCGTAGAGTTGCTCGACCAGCGCCTCGATGCGCGCCGTGTTGAGCGACAGCGACTTCACCGCCTTGATCAGCTGGTCCTTGAGCTCCTTCAGGCGGCGGTCCTGGCTGGGCGACAGCGTGCCGGCGGCGGCCAGACGGTTCTCGACCTGCTGGTCCTGCAGCTTGCGCAGCTTTTTGTAGGTGTCGGCGATAACGTCGAGCGTCTCCATCACCTGCGGGCGGAGTTCCGCTTCCATCGCGGCCAGCGACAGGCTCGCTTCGTCCTCGTCTTCGTCGTCGTCATCCGTCAGCCCACGCGTATCGGCGCCGACATTCGTGATGTCGTCTTCGTCGTCGCGCGAACGGCGCGGCTTGTCCTCGACCTTGGCTTCCTCGACGCGCTCGACCACCGGCGCCTGTTTGGCCTCGGGGCCGGCATAGGTGGCTTCGAGATCGATGATCTCGCGCAGCAGGATCTTGGATTCGTTGAGTTCGTCGCGCCAGATGATGATGGCCTGGAAGGTCAGCGGGCTTTCGCACAGACCCGCGATCATCGTCTCGCGGCCGGCCTCGATGCGCTTGGCGATGGCGATTTCGCCCTCGCGCGACAACAGCTCGACCGAGCCCATCTCGCGCAGATACATGCGCACCGGATCGTCGGTGCGATCGGTCGGTTCTTTCTTGGTGGTGGTGGCGGCGACCGCGGTGCCGGTCTGCTCAGCCAACTCGTTGGCGTCTTCCTCGGCATCGGCCGCGGTGTCGGCGGCCTCGGGCTCCTCGCCCTGCTCGTCGTCCTCGACCACGTTAATGCCCATGTCGGACAGCATCGCCATCGTGTCCTCGATCTGCTCGGAGGTCACTTCCTCTGAGGGCAGCACCGAATTCAGCTCGTCCATGGTGACATAGCCGCGCTTCTTGGCGGCCTTGATCATCTTCTTGACAGCATCATCGGAAAGGTCGAGCAGAGGGCCATCGGTGGCGCCTTCGCGTTCGGTTTCGACCTCTTCCTTTTCCTTTGTCGCCATAGTCTTTATCTTCTCCTAGCGGCCGAACTTCAAAGCCGCGTAAGCTGTCGGACCAGTCAAATCGGATGCGCTCGCTTATGAAACGCGCTTCACCGGGCCAGTAACTGCATCAACTCGTTTCGTTTGGTGTATGTCGTTGCCCAAATCGGGTTTCCCCTTTTGGGCGACATGCATTAAGTCCAGATTAACCCTGATATCTGTGGCAGGCGGGCTGCCTGTCCAGTGACCAGTACCTCACATCGCTTATTTCCCGTCGACGCGGGTTCGGGTTAACGTTTCGAATCGTCCTGATTCCGCCAATCTGCCAGAAGGTCAAGCGCTCTCGCATGATTCGCATGAAAAAAGCGAATCAATTACCCGACTTAGCCCGTTACGCGCCATTTGGACGCGCAACGACGCTTTCTCAATTCACTCGCTTCCAACTAAGCTCGCCCAGCCCTGCCCGAGGAGACGCCAAACCCTTCGATCAGCGCTTCCGTGGCCTGCACATCCTGGAATTGCGCCTGAATTTCGATCAGATGCCGGTAGTTTTCGTCTGTGGGATCGGTGGCGAGCGCCGCTTCCGCCTGTTTCAGTTCCTTATGTAAGGTGCGCGCGCTGCGCTGCAAGTGCAGCGCCTGGCTGAAAGCATCGCGGGCATCTTCAAGGGCGGCGGTCTCCAGCGCCGGCCATTGCCGCATCCGCCGGATCAGCCCGACGGCCCGCTCCCAGATCTCGGCGCAGCCGGCGCGTTCGATCATCGCAATCACCGCCTGCCGGTCATTGGCCATGTCATGCGCCATTGCATCGAGGATTGCCGCATGCAGCCGCCTCAGGTCGGAGTTGGCGAGATCGAGGAACTCGATATGGGCGAAATTCTCGTCGATCAGCGCCGGATGGTTGATCAACGCCACGATGAT
>NZ_RZTF01000196.1:0-11756 GCF_004023175.1 Mesorhizobium sp. M7A.F.Ca.MR.362.00.0.0 | reverse complement strand
TTCTCCCCGTCCCTATACGGGGAGAAATGCCCGGCAGGGCAATGAGGGGCGGCGCCGATTTTGGCGATTTGAGGGTCTATCCCCCCAGCGCCTGCTCCAAATCCGCGATCAGATCATCTCCATCCTCGATCCCCGCCGACAATCTTACCAGCGAATCCGATATACCGATCTCGGCCCGTTTCTCGGCCGGAATGGAGCCGTGCGTCATCAGTGCCGGATGCTCGATCAGGCTCTCCACGCCGCCGAGGCTTTCGGCCAGCGTGAACAGCTGCGTGCGTTCGAGGAACTTTTTGGTGCCGGCGAGGTCGCGGTCGAGCACGGCTGTGATCATGCCGCCGAAGGCGTGCATCTGCTGGACGGCGACGGCGTGCTGCGGGTGGCTGGCGAGGCCGGGATAGATGACGCGGCGCACGTCGCGGCGCGCTTCCAGCCACTGCGCGATCTTCAGCCCGTTGGCGGAATGACGCTCCATGCGCAGCGCCAGCGTCTTCAGCCCGCGCAGCGCCAGAAAGCTGTCGAACGGGCCCGAGATGGCACCGATGGCGTTCTGCAGGAATTTCAGCTGGGCGGAGAGATCCTTGTTGTCGCCGACCACGGCGACGCCGCCGACCATATCGGAATGGCCGTTGAGATATTTGGTGGTCGAATGCACCACGATGTCGATGCCGAGCTCCAGCGGGCGTTGAATATAAGGGCTGCAGAACGTGTTGTCGGCGACCGACAAAATGCCCTTGCGCCTGGCGAGTGCGGCGACGCCTTCGAGGTCGACGATGCGCAGCAGCGGGTTGGTCGGCGTCTCGACCCACAGCATTTTCGTCTCGGGCCGGATCGCGGCCTCGACGGCGGCGAGGTCGGTGAAGTCGACGAACGAGACCTGCAGATTGGCCGAGCGTTTGCGCACCCGCTCCATCAACCGGAACGAGCCGCCATAGATGTCGTCGGTGGCGACGATGTGAGCGCCGGAATCGAGCAGCTCCAGCACGGTGGCGATCGCCGCCAGGCCGGACGCGAAGGCAAAGGCGGCCGAGCCGCTTTCGAGGTCGGCCACGGCGCGCTCGAAGGCAAAGCGCGTCGGGTTCTGGCTGCGGGCATATTCAAAACCCTTGTGCACGCCGGGCGATTGCTGGGCAAAGGTCGAGGTGGCGTAGATCGGCACCATCACCGCGCCGGTCAGCGGGTCGTGGCTCTGGCCGCCATGGATGGTACGCGTCGAGAAAGCCAGACGGTTCTTGCCCGGTGGTGGTGTTTCAGCGGTCATCGTGCGCGCCTCAAATGGTTGATCAGGTCGATGCGGGTAATCAGGCCGACGAACTCGTCGCCGTCGAAGATGATGGCGACCTCGTTGCGGTCGAAGACCGGCAGCAGCGCATCCAGCGTCTGGCTGGCCTGCAGCGTGTGCAGATTGGAGGTCATGGCCGTGCGCACCGGGCCGTTGAAGCGCTCCCAGCGGCCGTCATAGGGGCCGTCGACCTTGGCCAGAATGTCGCTTTCGTCGACGATGCCGACGAGCTTGCCATTGTCGAGCACCGGCAGCTGCGAGACATCGGAACGGCGCATGCGGCCATAGGCATTGAGCAGGCTTTCGTCCGGGCCGACATAGACGGTGTCGCCGGTGCGGTGCGAGCGCATCACCAGATCGCGCAGGTCGCCATGCTGCTCGTGCTCGGCCAGCCCCTGCTCCGCCAGCCAGAAATCGTCGAACACTTTCGACAGGTATTTGTTGCCGCTGTCGCAGACGAAGGTGACGACGCGTTTGGGCACCGTCTGCTCGCGGCAATAGCGCAGCGCGGCGGACAAAAGCGTGCCCGAGGATGAGCCGGCGAGGATACCTTCCTTCGACAAGAGGTCGCGCACGGCCAGCATGCTCTGCTTGTCGGGGATCGAATAGGCCTTCTTGACCAGCGACAGATCGGCGTTGGGCGGCACGAAATCCTCGCCGATGCCTTCGACGGTCCAGCTGCCGGCCTCTTCCATCTTGCCGGTCTTGATCAGCGGCGCCAGCACCGAGCCGACCGGATCGGCCAGCACCATTTCGGTCTTCGGCGACACTTTGGCGAAGTAGCGGCCAAGCCCGGTCAGCGTACCGCCGGAGCCGACGCCGACGACCACCGCATCGACGTCACCGTCGAGCTGCGAAAAGATCTCCGGGCCGGTGGTGGTTTCATGCGCCAGCGGATTGGCCGGGTTGGCGAACTGGTTGGCATAGAAGGCGCCGGGCGTTTCCGCAGCGATCTTCTCGGCCATGTCCTGGTAATATTCGGCATGGCCCTTGCCGACATCGGAGCGCGTCATGCGCACCTCGGCGCCGAGCGCGCGCAGATGCTGGATCTTTTCGCGCGACATCTTGTCGGGCACGACCAGCACGATGCGGTAGCCCTTGGGGATGCCGACCTGGGCAAGGCCGAGGCCGGTATTGCCGGCGGTCGCCTCGACGATGGTGCCGCCGCGCCGGAGCTTGCCCTGCTTTTCAGCCGCGGCGATCATCGACAGTGCGATACGGTCCTTGATCGAGCCGCCGGGGTTCTGGCTTTCAAGCTTGATGAACAGCCGGCATTTGCCGGTATCGAATTTGGTCAGCTCGACAACCGGCGTCTGGCCGATCAGGTCGAGCACCGATTTGTAGGGCGGACGCAGGCGGGACAATTCGTCGGCTGCGGCGATCTCATGCTCGCTCATATCGATGCTCCATGACCAAGCGACCGCCTCTGGGCAGGGCGGCAGCGTATCCTCTTTTCCAGCCCTTTGCAGTTGGAAAGAAGATAGATCGTGCCAATCAACCGGCCAGATGCGGAATGAAATTCCGGGTTTGCGTTGGCGAGAGTGGCTTCGAAGTCAGGCGAACCCTCCGCGCGTTCGTCATCCTAGGGCGAAGCGACGCGAAGCGGAGTGTAGACCCTAGGATCCATGCCGTGACATTGGTCGAAGAATGCAGCGGTGCAGAATTAATTTGGAAGCATCCGGCTGCATCGACAGGTTTGCACCGCCGCAAAGCTCGCAGGTCGCGGCATGGATCCTAGGGTCTCCGCGACGTCGCTTCGCTCCTGCTCCGCCCTAGGATGACGACGGCGTTGGGATTTGCGCGGAGCTCTCAGCCGAGCAGCTGCTTGCTCAGCCTCGCACACTGCACGCGGATATCGGGAATGGCGTCGATCTCGAAGAAGGTGCCGCGCGTCAGCGGGCCGACGGCGAGGATCTTGGCAGAGATGGTTCCGTCGCCGGCGATGATCTCGCATTTGGCCGATACATCGAGGCCGATGCGCAGCGGATCCGGCCGTGCCAGACCGCGGTCGACCAGCGAGCGCACGACGCTGTTCGACGAGGTCGAGATGTCCCTGACGATACCAGAGCAATCGTAGATGCGGGCGACCTCGAAGGTCTCGAGACGCTGCGTGTGGCGCGACTGGACCTGGACGGTGAAATTGCCGTTGCGCGCGATGTCGACTACGCGGCCGGCGACCAGGCGAATGCGGCCGGATTGCACGGCTTCGGTGACACGGGCGTAGACCTCGGGCGCCATGCGATGGCGGTGGATGTCCCACCAGGCCTTGGTGTGCTCGACGAAGCGGCGCTTGGCGGAAGCCGGCCAGTTCTGCCAGATCTTCTGGTTGAACGGCCGCAGGCCGTCGACGACGTCGCGCCAGTCGATGCCGGCCTTCTGGTTTTCCTTGATCAGGTCGCGGAACCAGCCGACGAAATAGGAGAGCTGGGTGCCGAGCGGAATGTCGGCGACGTCGAGCTTGATCGGATTGCCCTTGCGATGCGGCGAGGGCAACAGGCCGCGCCGCGACACAGCTATGATGTCGCCGCGATGGCCGCGCTGTTCCAGCGCCAGGAAGGCATCGACCATGCTCAGGCCGGTGCCCAGCACCATGACGCCGGCGTCAGGGGGAAGTGCTGTGTCGGCTTCCGATCCCATCCTGATGGCATGGCCTTGCGCCGGCTCCTCGTCGTGGCCGGTTGCCAGCACGGCGAGATGCGCAACGACGCTGGTGCCGTTGGCCAGCGCCA
This sequence comes from Mesorhizobium sp. M7A.F.Ca.MR.362.00.0.0, assembly GCF_004023175.1. Classification (NCBI taxonomy): domain Bacteria; kingdom Pseudomonadati; phylum Pseudomonadota; class Alphaproteobacteria; order Hyphomicrobiales; family Phyllobacteriaceae; genus Mesorhizobium; species Mesorhizobium sp. M7A.F.Ca.MR.362.00.0.0. The sequence goes on along the minus strand of NZ_RZTF01000196.1, from coordinate 7,748 downwards.
CTTCGACACCGGATGCGGTGGGCGTGATCGAGAGGCTTTCCTCGCGGATCAACCGAAGCCGCCCGGTCTGCTTTTCGCGCGCCTGCAGCTCGTCGAGCAACTCGCCGAGGTAACGGGCATAGATGCTGCGCGGCGCATAGAAGGGTGCCTGCTCGGCCGTTGCCAGGCCGCGCTCCTGCAGCCAGCGCCAGAAATTGCCGGGATCGTCGGCATAGGCGCTCATGCCGGCGGCACTGACATTCAAGACATGCGCCGACAGCAGCGTCGAATAGGCGATGCCCTGGCCGAAATGCGGGCGCCTTTCGATCAGCGTGACGCGCAGGTCGGGATTGGGCGACTTCAGGAGATGTGCGGCCAGCACGACGCCGCTGGCGCCGCCGCCGACAATGATGATGGAGTTGGCGCGCCCGGTCATAGGCGTGCCTTCGCTCTGCGCAACGCCAGTGTCAGGCCTGGACCTTCACCGCGACCGGCAGATCGCCGATGCCCCTCGCAACCGGCGGGTCGTCGAGAGAGATATCGCGCATTTCGGCGAGGCTGCGCTGATCGAGCACCTCGGCGATCGCCTGCCGGACCTCGAGCATCAGATGTCGGACTTGGCATGTCGCCTCGTTGCAATCTTCACAGCGCTGGTACTGGGTGCGGCTGGCGCAGGGGATCGGCGCCAGCGGACCGTCGAGGACGCGCACGACATGGCCGACCTTGATCTCATCGGCGGGGCGCGCCAAGCGATAGCCGCCATCCTTGCCCTTGCGGCTCTGGACGAAGCCGGCATTGCGCAACTCGCCCAGGATGGCGTCGAGAAACTTCTTCGGGATGTTGTTGCCGGTGGCGACGTCGTTGACGAAGGCGAGCTGTCCGGCCGGCAAGCGCGCGAGGTGGACAAGCGCCTTGAGGCCGTACTTACCTTTTTTGGTGAGCATGAGATCAAAATTTCTCTGGCATGCGACGGCATGGAACCATCGGTTGCAAAACGCCTGGCGGGCGTTGCCGCCGCGTCCGAGCCCGCATGACACATAAATTCTAGTGACATGATGTACAAGCCGAGAACTGCTGATTTTGCTTCGTTTTCAAGCCGCGCCGGCCACTTTGGCCAGCCTTTGTGCCCACAGGGACACAAAAGCGCACGACTTTGAGGGCGCGATCGTCGCGATATGGTGACTGCTCATCGTCGCCTCCAGTCTCAATGTCTATAAGATTACTATACTTACCCTCGAACACGCGGGATAGGTTTTCTAAATCGGCCGCTGTTTGAGGTATGGATTTGCCTGATATTGGCCTGGGTAAGAACCTATCATTCGTGCGTGAACGGCACAGAGTTGAGTACCGAAGCGTACCTAACTTCGTCATTCACGGGCGGAGCAGGAGCGAAGCTCCGTCGCGCAGACCATAGGATGACGAAGTCGGGAGGCTCGCGGAGCGCCATTCTTGTTCGTATGCGATTTGTCATCGGGGCGATGATGGCGGGTGCAGCCGCCATATGCGCTCGGGTGCTCCGTCACCGACAGCTTTTTTCTAACAAGCCCGCCTTCGTTGGAAGGATTTAACTCTACAAACCTAATAGAATTAGCGGACTATCATGGGGCATTCCGATTTTTCTCTTTTCAGGAGCCCTTCATGTCCACCATTTCGCGACGCATTGTTCTCCTCTCGTCGGCGGCGCTTGCCGGCGCGGCCTTCCTCGGCCCGGCCCATGCCGACGACCTCAAGATCACCATCGGCTATCAAACGGTGGTCGAGCCTTCGAAAGTGCCGCAGGCCGACGGCACCTATGAAAAGGAGACGAAGGCAGTAATCGACTGGCGCAAATTCGATTCCGGCGCCGATGTCATCGCCGCGGTCGCTTCCGGTTCGGTCGATATCGGCTATGTCGGCTCGAGCCCGCTGGCGGCGGCGGCTAGCCGCGAATTGCCGATCCAGACCATCTTTATCGTCGGCCTGATCGGCGAATCCGAGGCGCTGGTGGCGCGCAACGGCGCCGGCATCGAGAAAGTCGCCGACCTCGCCGGCAAGAAGGTCGCCGTGCCGTTCGTCTCGACGACGCATTACAGCCTGCTCGCCGCGTTGAAGCATGAGGGCGTGGATCCGAAGTCGGTCGAGATCCTCAATCTCAGGCCACCGGAAATCGCCGCCGCATTCTCGCGTGGCGACATCGACGCGGCTTATGTCTGGGATCCGGCGCTCGGCCAGATCAAGACGACGGGCAAGGTGGTGGTGGATTCCTCGCAGGTCGCCGCCTGGGGCGCGCCAACCTTCGACGCCTGGATCGTGCGCACCGACTTCGCCGAAAAGAACCCGGAAGCGGTGCGCGACTTCGTCAAGGTGACGGGCGCGTCCTATGCCGAGTTCCTCGCCAAACCCGGCGCCTGGTCGGTGTCGTCGCCGCAGGCAGCCGCGATCGCCAAGCTCACCGGCGCCAAGCTGGAAGAAGTGCCGCAGCTGCTCAAGGGCTATGTCTTCCCAACGCTCGAAGAGCAGGCCTCCGACAAATTCCTCGGCGGCGGCACGGTCAAGGCGGTGGAAGCGACATCCGCCTTCCTCAAGGAGCAAGGCAAGATCGACGCCGTGCTGCCGGACTATTCGAAATACGTGTCGTCGAAATACGTCACAGAGGCGCTTGCCTCGAACTAGTACTCGTTTAACGCAATTCCGGACGGAAAACCGCTTCACACTTTTCCTGGAATTGCTCTGAACCCGGCCCGCGCGCTTCTTCCCTGACGCCGCGTGCTGCCTGCCCCGGAACCGCTGAGGGCCGGGGCAGTCGGATTTCAACGAACCGCGAGGCATCCATGCCGCATCTCGTGCTCGACCCCCATCTCGTACTGGACCCCCATCTCGTATTGGACAAGGTCTCGATCCACTATGACGGCCAGGCGGAGCCTGCCGTCGAGCTTGTGTCGATCGATGTCGCCAAGGGCGATTTCGTCGTGCTCGTCGGCCGGTCCGGCTGCGGCAAGACCTCGCTGCTCAACGTCGCCGCCGGCCTTGTCGCGCCGGCACGCGGGCGCGCCTCCATCAACGGCAAGCCGATCACAGCACCTGGTTCGGACCGGGCGGTGGTGTTCCAGAACGACGCGCTGTTCCCATGGCTGACGGCGCGCGAAAACGTCGCCTTCGCGCTCAGGCTGCGCGGCGTCAGGCCCGCAGAGCGGGCCCAGCGCGCCGATGAGTTGCTGGCGCTGGTGAAGCTCACCGACGCCGGCGACAAGCGCATCTGGGAGCTTTCCGGCGGCATGCGGCAGCGTGTCGGCCTGGCCCGGGCGCTCGCCGCCGAACCGGAATTCCTGCTGCTCGACGAACCGCTCGGCGCGCTCGATGCGCTGACGCGCGAGCGCATGCAGACGACGCTGCTCGATTTGTGGACGGCAAGCGAGGTCGGCGTGCTGATGGTGACGCACGGCATCGAGGAGGCGCTGGTGCTGGCCACCCGCATCGTCGTGCTGGCGCCCGGTCCGGGCCGCGTGGTGCGGACTTTTGAACCCGGCTTCTCCAGGCGCTACGCCTCGGGCGAAGCCATCCGCACCATCAAGGCCGATCCGGCTTTTGCGGTGGCGCGTGGCGAATTGACCGACGCGATCTTCGAAGGAGAGGCGGCATGACCGTTACCTCCTACACCGAGCGGGCGGGACACAAGATCGACGAGGCCGATGGCCTGTCGGTGCCGTGGTCGCGGCCCAGCCCGAAACGCAAAGGCGTTTCGGCGCGCGCGGTCAGCGCGGTGACCATCCTGATGGTGCTGGCGCTGTGGGCGCTGTCGGCCCGCCTGCAACTGGTGTCGCCAGTGTTTCTGCCATCGCCTGCCGCCGTGTGGAACAAGTTCATCACCGTCGCCCGTGACGGCTTCGTCGATGCTACGCTGCTGCAGCATGCCGTCGCCAGCCTGGGCCGGGTATTCGCCGCGCTGGTCGCCGCCCTTGCCATTGGCGTGCCGGTTGGTCTCGCCATCGGCATCAGCACCATCGGGCGCGGCATCTTCGATCCGTTGCTGGAATTCCTGCGGCCGATCCCGCCGCTCGCCTACCTGCCGCTGGTCATCATCTGGTTCGGCATCGGCGAGCCGTCGAAGATCCTAGTGATCGCCATTGCCATGCTGGCGCCGGTGGCGCTGTCGACCGCGTCCGGCGTTCGCGGCGTCTCGCAGGAACGCATCAACGCGGCGCGCTCGCTGGGCGCTACCCAGCGCCAAGTGGTCCGCCACGTCATCCTGCCCAGCGCGCTGCCGTCGATCCTGACCGGTCTGCGCATCGCGCTCGGCGCCGGCTGGTCGACGCTGGTGGCGGCCGAACTGGTGGCGGCGACGCGCGGACTTGGCTTCATGATCCAGTCGGCCGCCCAGTTCCTCGTCACCGACGTGGTGGTGATGGGCATACTGGTGATCGCGGCCATCGCCTTCGTGCTCGAATTCACCATCCGCAGGATCGAGCGCGTGCTCGTCCCGTGGGCGGGACGCGAATGATCCGAGCCCAGAGGAGCAGGAGAATGACGATGACCCATTCCACCGCCGTGCTGTTCGCCCAAGCCGGTAACTGGCTTCTCGCCTGGACCAGGGAAAGCCAGCCGCTGGAACAGCAACCGAAATCGCCAACGCCGGTCCGCTGGGACGCCGAGCGCGACCGCCTGCCGCCACGCGACGAGAGTTTTTACTGGGCCTGGCAGTATTGGTCGCAGTGAAGGGGGTGGTGCGACTTTGCGCCGTCCCCGCGTCTTCGTCATCCTAGGGCGGAGCAAGGAGCGAAGCGACGCAGCGCAACCCTAGGATCCATGCCGCGACGGTGATGCCATGCTCCGGCGGTGAAAGAAACCGAGCGCCTACCAGCCGGTTCCACGAAAGAGCTCGAACCACTCCGGATTGGCTTTTTCGATCAACTCGATCTTCCATTGACGTGGCCAGCGCTTCAGTGACTTCTCGCGCTGGATGGTGATGTCGAAATACTCCTCGTACCAGACAAGGCGTTGCACGCCGTAGCGACTGGTGAATCGCGAGCCCTCACCGGATTTGTGCTCCGGCATGCGGCGGCCGAGGTCATTGGTGACACCAATATAGATCGTGCCGCGCTTCTGGCTCGCGGTCATGTAGACGTAGCCGGTCATGGTTGAAGGGTAGCCCGCGTTGGTGGGCGTGCAAGCGCCATTCTGATCCGTTGCATCCTAAAGCCAATGTCACGGCATGGATCCTAGGGTCTGCGCCGCGTCGCTTCGCTCCTTGCTCCGCCCTAGGATGACGAATTCTGGGTTGCCGTAGAAGACAATTCCACATCGATGCCTCAACTCGCAAAATCATTCCTCTACTAAATTTATAGAACTACCTAGCCTGATCCATCTTCCAACCGGCGAGGCCATTTCCGGCGCCGATCCGCAGCGAAGGAGAGGGATCAATGTTCAATCTAACGAGACGTGTTTTCGGCATCGGCCTGCTGGCGGCGACGGTTGCCGTGTCATCCGGCGCCACAGCGCAGGAGCTGAAGCAGCTCAGCATCGGCTATCAGAAGACCGGCCTGCCGGTGATCGCCAGACAGCAGCAGGTGATCGAAAAGGCCCTTGAAGACAAGGGCGTGACGGTCAAATGGGTCGAGTTCACCGCCGGGCCGCCGCTGGTCGAGGCGCTCAATGTCGGCGCCATCGATGTCGGCTGGACCGGCGACGCACCGCCGATCTTCGGCCAGTCGGCCGGCGCAAACATCGTGTATGCGGCGGCGCTGCCGTCGAATGGCGACGGCGAGGCGATCTTCGTCAAGCCGGCATCGCCGATCCAGTCGGTCGCCGACCTCAAGGGCAAGCGCGTCGGCGTCGGCAAGGGCACCAGCGCGCATAATCTGCTCGTCGCGGCGCTGGAAAAGGCTGGCCTTGCCTTCGACCAGATCACGCCGGTCTATCTCAGCCCGGCGGATGCAGCCGCAGCCTTCGCCAGCGACCAGATCGATGCCTGGAGCGTTTGGGATCCGTTCTTCGCCATCGCCGAAACCCGCTACCAGCCGCGTGTGCTGGCCCGCTCCAGCGAGGTGCTCAAGGTCAACACCTACTTCCTCGCCAACAAGGATTTCGCCAAGGCGCACCCCGAAACCATCACCACGACGATATCGGCGCTTGGCGAGGCGGCGAAATGGGCCGACCAGAACCGCGACAAGGTGGCCGCGGCGCTGCATGAGGTGACCGGTGTGCCGCTCGACGCGCAGATCATCGCCGCCAACCGCACCAAGTTCGGCATCTTTCCGATCACCGACGAGATCATCGCCGGCCAGCAGGCCACCGCCGACCGCTTCTACAAGCTCGGGCTGATCCCGAAAGCGGTCCGCATCTCCGACGCGGTGTGGACGGCACCCGGCAACTAACTTGTCCCCTGACGGCGCCGGGTGAGTACGCCCGGCGCCATTTGCGTTTGCACCCATATCTACAGGAGATCCGCCCGTGACTGTGCCAGACATGACCGCGCCTGCCAGCACTGCGCCGCTCGATTTCTTCTGGTTCATCCCGACGCATGGCGACGGTTCTTATCTCGGTTCCGAGGAGCAGCAGCGACCGCCCGAATTCGGCTACTTCAAGGAGATCGCGCAAGCGGTCGACCGGCTCGGCTTTCCCGGCGTGCTGCTGCCCACGGGTCAGAACTGCGAGGATTCCTGGATCACCGCGGCAGGTCTCGCGACGCTGACCGAAAAGCTGAAGTTTCTCGTTGCGCTGCGGCCGGGTGTCACGCTGCCGACTTTCGCCGCGCGCCAGACCGCCGCACTCGACCGCTTGAGCAATGGCCGCCTGCTGCTCAATGTCGTGGTCGGCGGCAACCCGACCGAGCTCGCCGGCGACGGCGTCTTCCTGCCGCATGACGAGCGCTATGCCCAGGCGCATGAGTTCCTGACCATCTGGCGCGGCCTGGTGTCCGGCGAGCGGGTCAATTTCGACGGCAAATATTACCGCGTCGAGAATGGCCGCCTCGACCTTCTGCCGCACCAGGAGCGGCCGCCGCTCTATTTCGGCGGGTCGTCGGACGCAGGCCAGGACCTCGCCGCCGACCTCGTCGACATTTATCTGACCTGGGGCGAACCGCCGGCGCAGGTTGCCGAGAAGCTGGCTGCGGCGCGCGCAAAAGCGGCACTGCGCGGCAGAAAACTGCGTTTCGGCATCAGGCTGCATTTCATCGTCCGTGAGACCGAGGACGAAGCCTGGCGCGCCGCCGACCGGCTGATCAGCCATGTCACCGACGCCCAGATCGAAAATGCGCAGGCGCGCTTCCTCAACCAGATGGATTCGGTTGGCCAGCGCCGCATGGCGCAATTGCATGGCGGACGCCGTGACAGGCTGGTCGTCTCGCCCAATCTGTGGGCCGGTGTCGGGCTGGTGCGCGGCGGCGCCGGCACGGCGCTGGTCGGCACGCCGGAACAGATCACCGAGCGCATCCGCGAATACCAGGCGATCGGCATCGATACCATCATCGGCTCGGGCTATCCGCATCTCGAGGAGGCCTACCGCGTCGCCGAGCTTCTATTCCCGAAACTCGGGCTCGGCACCAGGCGGCAGCGGGCGCATGAGAACATCGCCAACGAATTCTCGGTCGGCTTCCATGGCGCCAACCGCCTGCAGGCTTCGTCATGAGCGTTGCCACGCGCCTGCATAACAATGCCATCGGCTGGCTGCTGCCGGCGCTGGTTATTGCCGGCTGGGAGATGGCCAGCCGCGCGGGCGTCATGCCCGCCAACGTGCTGCCGGCGCCAAGTGCGGTCGCCGAGGCCTTCTGGCGGCTGACGCTGTCGGGCGAC
>NZ_RZTF01000195.1:0-11800 GCF_004023175.1 Mesorhizobium sp. M7A.F.Ca.MR.362.00.0.0 | reverse complement strand
CGACAAGAAGGGCGAGAGTGCGCTGACCGGCCACTCGATCCGCAACCAGGGCGATGCCGATGTCCTGTCGAAAATGCTGATCCATGAAGATCCCAAGGTTTTCGTCTTCAACAAGCCGGCGGGCCTTGCGGTGCAGGGCGGCTCGGGCGTCACCCGCAATGTCGACGACATGCTGGAGGCCTGGCGCAGCCAGAAGGGCGAGAAGCCCAGACTGGTTCACAGGCTCGACCGCGACACTTCAGGTGTTCTGGTCGTCGCCCGCACCCGGCTGGCCGCCATGAAGCTCTCGGAAGCGTTTCGCGCCCGCGAGACCAAGAAGACCTATTGGGCGCTGGTCAAGGGCGTGCCGCCCAAGCGCGAGGACAAGATCTCGACCTGGCTGATCAAGGAGCCGACGCCGGACGGTGACCGCGTGCGTGTCGCCGCGCATGGCGAAAAGGGCGCCGATCACGCCGTCTCCTACTACCGCATCATCGAGCAGGCTGCGCAGACGATGACCTGGCTTGAAATGGAGCCCTATACGGGCCGCACCCACCAGCTTCGTGTCCACGCCGCCTACATCGGCTGCCCGATCCTGGGCGATCCGAAATATTTCGAGGCCGACACCAACTGGGACTTTCCAGGGGGCATTCAAAACCGCCTGCATCTGCACGCCCGCCGCATCATCATTCCGCATCCCGACAAGGGCGTCATCGATGTCACCGCGCCAATGCCGCCGCACATGCGCCAGAGCTGGAACCTGATCGGCTTCGACGACGCCAGCGCGGAGGACTGATCGTGAGCGGCGCCAGTGACGCGCTCGACCGGCGCGACACGGTCGACATGGCCGCCGCCGCCATCATGGTCGGGCTGACCTTTTCCTGGGGGTTGAATTACGTCGCCGCCAAGATCTCCTACGCTGGTTATGACCCGGTCTTCCTGTCGATCGCGCGCTCGATCATCGGCGGCCTGTGTGTCTTTGCCTGGTGCCGGTGGCGCGGCATCGCGCTTTTCACGCGCGACGGGACCTTGCTCGCCGGCATCGTGGTTGGCGCGCTTTTCGGCATCGAGTTCCTTTGCCTTTATGTCGGCCTGGAGCATACGACCGTTGCCCGCAACACGCTGCTGGTCAACACGATGCCGTTCTGGATGCTGCTCGGCGGCCATTTCCTGCTCGGTGAGCAGATCACATTGAGGAAATTCCTTGGCCTGCTGCTGGCCTTTGCCGGCCTTGTCGCGGTGTTTTCCGACAAGCTTGGCGGCGGCGGAGACATGCTGTTCGGCGATCTGCTGAGCCTCGGCTCCGGATTCTTCTGGGCTTTGACCAACATCCTCATCAAGCGGTCGAAGCTGGTCGAGGCGAGCGCCGAGAAGCTTCTGCTTTACCAACTCGCCGGGGCAGCGATCGTCGGCATATTGGTGCTGCCTCTCGCCGGCCCGCCCGTTCGCGACCCGACCGTGCTGCCGACCTTGGCGCTGCTCTTCCAGGCTGTCTACATCGTCGCCTTCACCTATGTGCTGTGGTTCTGGCTGTTGCGGCGCTATCCGGCGTCAGGCCTGTCCAGTTTCACTTTCCTGTCGCCGGTTTTCGGCGTGCTGTGCGGCGCCATGTTCTTGAATGAGCCGCTGACCATGCGCATTTTCCTGGCACTTGGCCTGATTGCCGCCGGCCTGATCATCGTCAACCGGCCAGTGCGCAAGCTGACGCCGGTGTAAGAGAGACCTTCTATGCGTGACATCCTCAACGACCTTGAAGCGGGCAAATATCTTTCGGATCCGGATCCGGTGCGCCGCGCCCAAATCCAGATGAAGACGCCTCTGCCGAAGCGCTTCTACAAGACCGTCTCGGTCGCGCCGGTCGAAGGCGGCTTTGCCGTGCATCTCGACGGCAAGCCGGTGCGCACGCCGGGCAAGGCGCTGCTGGCAGTGCCTACCGAGGCGGCAGCCGCGCTCGTCGCCGACGAGTTCGCCACCCAAAGCGAGACCATCAATCCGGTGACCATGCCGGTGATGCGGCTTGTGAACACCGCCATCGATGGCGTCGCCAGCGACCCGCAGGCGGTGCTGGAAGACATTCTGCGCTTCGCCTCGTCCGATCTGCTCTGTTACCGCGCCGACGCGCCGCAAGGGCTGGTGGAGCGGCAGAACCAGCATTGGGACTCGGTGATAGACTGGGCGAGGGGAACACTTGGGGTGCGCTTCAATCTCGCCGAGGGCATCATCCATGTCGAGCAGCCGCGTGAGACCATCGCGGTGCTGGGCAGCCATCTTGCCAAGCGAACAGAGCCGCTGCGTCTCGCCGCCATCCATGTGATGACGTCGCTCACAGGTTCGGCGCTGCTGGCGCTGGCTGTCGATTTCGGCGAGATCGACGCTGAGGCTGCATGGGCCGCGGCTCATGTCGACGAGGACTGGCAGATCGAGCATTGGGGGCAGGACGCCGAAGCCGTTGCCCGCCGCGCGGCTCGCAAGCACGACATGATGGCTGCTGTCGGCCTGCTGGAAGCGCTCAAGGGCTAAGGGTTTCCCAGCTCGCCCGGTTTCATTCCGCAGCGCACCTAATACCAAAGTCATAATCCCAAAGACGCGCTGCCTTTGGCGGGCGCTTTCTGTCATTTTTCCCGAATGGCTGTCGTTGAGTCCGTGCTCGGAGGAGAACGCGGACGGTGTCGCGCAGCATCGAGAACGGGTCTCACGGGAGGATAACGAAATGGCAATAGCATCGACCGCCGGCGGAGCAAGCCGCGCCATGACGCGGGAGGAGAAGAAAGTCATCTTCGCTTCCTCGCTCGGCACCGTTTTCGAATGGTATGATTTCTATCTCTACGGCTCGCTGGCAGTGTTCATTGGTTCGACCTTTTTCAGTCCAGCCATCCCGGAAGCGACCCGCAATATCTTCGCGCTGCTGGCTTTCGCTGCCGGCTTCCTGGTGCGCCCGTTCGGCGCATTGCTGTTCGGCCGCATCGGCGATCTTGTCGGCCGTAAATATACCTTCCTCGTCACCATGACGATCATGGGCCTGTCGACCTTCCTGGTCGGCTTGCTGCCTGGCTATGCGACCTTGGGCATCGCCGCTCCGGTGATCCTGATCATCCTGCGCATGCTGCAGGGCCTGGCACTGGGTGGCGAATATGGCGGCGCGGCCACTTACGTCGCCGAACATGCGCCGGACAACCGGCGCGGCTACTATACCTCGTGGATCCAGACCACGGCGACGCTGGGCCTGTTCCTGTCGCTGGTTGTGATCCTGATCGTACAGGCTTCATTGAGCAAGGAAAACTATGCTGCCTGGGGCTGGCGTATTCCGTTCCTCGTATCCTTCCTGCTGCTAGGCATCTCGATCTGGATCCGGCTTTCGCTTTCCGAATCGCCGACCTTCCAGCGCATGAAGGATGAGGGCAAGGGCTCCAAGGCGCCGCTGACGGAAGCCTTCGGCCAATGGAAGAACGCCAAGATCGCACTGCTGGCGCTGCTCGGCCTCACCGCCGGTCAGGCCGTGGTCTGGTACAATGGCCAGTTCTACGCGCTGTTCTTCCTGACCAACGTGCTCAAGGTCGACGCGCAATCGGTCAACATCATGATCGCGATCGCCCTGGCAGTAGGCTCGATCTTCTTCGTCGTCTTTGGCTGGCTCTCCGACAAGATCGGCCGCAAGCCGATCATCATGGCGGGCCTTGCCTTAGCGATTGTATGCACCTTCCCGCTGTTCAAGGCACTGACCTGGGCTGCCAATCCGGCGCTTGCCACAGCCCAGCAGAACACGCGGGCGACGGTGACGGCGGCACCTGGAGATTGCAAGTTCCAGTTCAATCCGGTGGGTACCGCGAAGTTCACGACATCCTGCGATATCGCGACCTCGTTCCTGACCAAGAACTCGGTTCCCTATGACGTCGTGTCGACGGCCGCCGCCGGCACACCCGCATCTGTCAAGATCGGCAACGAGACGGTCGAGTCCTATGACGCCATCGCCGCCGGCGATCAGGCCAAGGCCAAGGAAGCCGCCTTCATCAAGGCCGTCAACATGTCGCTGCAGGACGGCGGCTATCCGCTGAAGCGCGCGGCAGCCAAGGTTGCGGACCAGAAGCTCGATGCGTTTGTTGCCGCCAACCCGGAACTGAAGCTGGATGCCGCTGCCATCCGTGCCGGTGAGAAGGCGACGGTGCCGATCGACCAGGCAGTCAAGGACAAGCTGCTGACCACCGACGAGGCGGCGGGCGCACCCGAAGTCACCGTCTACAACATTCCGGGTGGTGGCGCGTTCGCCATGTTCGCCGATCCTGCAGCAGTGAACTGGCCAATGACGATCGGCATCCTGTTCATCCTGGTGCTGTTCGTGACCATGGTCTACGGGCCGATCGCGGCGATCCTGGTCGAGATGTTCCCGACCCGCATTCGCTACACCGGCATGTCGTTGCCCTATCACATCGGCAATGGCTGGTTCGGCGGCCTGTTGCCGGCAACCGTGTTCGCGCTCAGCGCCTACAAGGGCGACATCTACTATGGCCTTTGGTATCCGGTGGTGATCGCGGCGATAACGCTGGTCATCGGCATGATCTTCGTCAAGGATACGCTCGGCACCGACCTGCACGCCAAGGAGTAGGCAGGCCCGGTGTTCAAAAGAAAGCCCGGCGCGAGCAATCGCGCCGGGCTTTCTCTTTTCAGGCCAATTCGTTGGCGAGGGCTGCTGCCCTTTGTGTCAGCTCTTGCGGCCCCGGGTCTCATCCTCGATGGCTGCCTCATGGTACCAGCCGTCGCCGAAGTCTGCGCGGGCACCACGCAGCGAGGCAAGCTCTGCCGCAAACTTAGCCTTCCCGCTCAAATTTGAGGCAGAGAGGCGCGCTGGCGCCGGGAACATCAAAATTTTGGCCGACGGTCGTGTGGAAATGATTTCCATTGCCGGGTTCCTTTCTTCCGCCGAACCTTTTCGATTCAACTTGATCTGAAGATAAGGTCTGCAATCAAGTTAGGCAATATGCCTATGAAAAGATCAGCATTTGCACACTATTTGTGCAAAGAACGACTGTGATTGATCGGAACGCATCGCTTAGGCGGATCACCGACTTTGAGTGGATACCGGGTCAATTTTGCCGCACCCTCCACACCAAGAATGGCACACGAATTGCATTTTAAGAATGCGGCAGGCCGGCTGCTGACGGCAGACGCATGTCGACGCCGTTCAGTGTTCGGTGATCAAGCAACGAGAGGCTAGAATGACGAAATACAAGCTCGAGTATATCTGGCTCGATGGATATACCCCGGTCCCCAACCTTCGCGGCAAGACGCAGATCAAGGAATTCGCCGAATTCCCTGATCTCGAGCAGTTGCCGCTGTGGGGCTTCGATGGTTCCTCGACCCAGCAGGCCGAAGGGCACAGCTCCGATTGCGTGCTGAAGCCGGTTGCGGTCTATCCGGATCCCGCCCGTACCAACGGCGTGCTGGTCATGTGCGAAGTCATGATGCCCGATGGCGTCACGCCGCATGCCTCCAACAAGCGCGCCACCATCCTCGATGACGAGGGCGCCTGGTTCGGCTTCGAGCAGGAATATTTCTTCTACAAGGACGGCCGGCCGCTCGGCTTCCCCGAGAGCGGCTATCCCGCACCCCAGGGTCCGTACTACACCGGCGTCGGCTATTCCAATGTCGGCTCCGTTGCGCGCCAGATCGTCGAGGAGCATCTCGACCTCTGCCTCGCCGCCGGCATCAACCACGAAGGCATCAACGCCGAAGTGGCCAAGGGCCAGTGGGAATTCCAGATTTTCGGCAAGGGCTCCAAGAAAGCCGCCGACCAGATGTGGATGGCCCGCTATTTGATGCAGCGCCTGACCGAGAAGTACGGCATCGACATTGAATACCATTGCAAGCCGCTCGGCGACACCGACTGGAACGGCTCGGGCATGCACGCCAATTTCTCGACCGCCTATATGCGCGAAGTCGGCGGCAAGGCCTATTTCGAGGCGCTGATGGCGGCCTTCGACAAGAACCTGATGGATCACATCGCCGTCTACGGCCCGGACAACGACAAGCGTTTGACCGGCAAGCACGAGACCGCGCCGTGGAACCGGTTCAGCTATGGCATTGCCGACCGTGGCGCCTCGATCCGCGTGCCGCATTCCTTCATCAAGAGCGACTACAAGGGTTATCTGGAAGACCGCCGTCCGAACTCGCAGGGCGACCCCTACCAGATCGCCTCGCAGATCCTGAAGACGATCGCCTCGGTTCCGGCAAGCGCTCAGGTTTCGGCCGCCGCGTAAGCGTTTCGACTGCATGACAAGAAGACCCCGGCGTTTCGCGCCGGGGTTCTTTTTTGGCCGTTACCCGGCTGACGGCATTCCTGGTAAAACATACCCAGAAAAAGTCAGGGAATTCACGCGGTCGCAAATCGCCCGGAAGTTCTGGCCGCAGCCATGTGAGCCTCCGGCGATCGCTCCCTATAAAGCCCGGAAAAGCGCCTTTTCCAGCCCTTATCTGGGGCAATGGACCTTCCATAAGCATCTGTTCATACAGCAGAATCGGTCATTCGCGGCCCGGCTTGCAGCGTTGACAGATCACGCTACGGCATGCGTATTCGCAGGCCTTGGGGTTACGTCACGCAATGCTGTTCGGACGGGCGGGGTTTTCTGAACGGCGGCATTGGCGTGGGCGCCGGACGAGCGGTCACTGTAGCCTGAGACAGTGCTCCGCTCGCTCCTGGCTCCAACGTTGGCGACCGACCGGCCGCCTTGATCTTCACCGGACATCGCCGAGTAGTGATTGAAGTCACCGGACCGACGCGCACAGGCCGGCCGCTCCGATGGACCGTGGGTCTAGAATCCAGGCATCGTATGATCGTCGAAGACGAAAGACCAATATGGCTGTCCATGCGTGGCTGCCGCGCAGGCGAGACATGCCGGTCGGCTGGCAATTCCTATTGGAGCGCAGCAAAAAGCCCTTGAAAGAGGGAAGTCTTTCAAGGGCTTGGTTATTATGGCGTATCTTAGTCTGAGATTGAAGCCTCAGACAGAGTAATACATATCGTATTCGACCGGATGCGGGGTCATTTCGAAGCGCATCACTTCGGCCATCTTCAGCTCGATGTAGCTGTCGATCTGGTCGTCGTCGAAGACGCCGCCGGCTTTCAGGAAGCCGCGGTCCTTGTCGAGGCTTTGCAGGGCTTCGCGCAGCGAGCCGCAGACGGTCGGGATCTTCTTCAGTTCCTTCGGCGGCAGGTCGTAGAGATCCTTGTCCATCGGCTGGCCGGGATGGATCTTGTTCTTGATACCGTCGAGGCCGGCCATCAGCAGCGCGGAGAAGGCGAGGTAGGGGTTCGCGCCCGGATCGGGAAAGCGGACCTCGACGCGCTTGGCCTTCGGCGACGAGCCGAACGGGATACGGCAGGACGCCGAGCGGTTGCGCGCCGAATAGGCGAGCAGAACCGGCGCTTCGTAACCCGGCACCAGGCGCTTGTAGGAATTGGTCAGCGGGTTGGTGAATGCGTTGATCGCCTTGGCATGCTTGATGACGCCGCCGATGAAGAACAGGCAGCTTTCCGACAGACCGGCATATTCATTGCCGGCGAAGGTCGGCTTGCCGTTCTTCCAGATCGACATGTGGACGTGCATGCCCGAGCCGTTGTCGCCGAAGATCGGCTTCGGCATGAAGGTCGCCGTCTTGCCGTAGGCATTGGCGACCTGATGCACGACATATTTGTAGATCAGCATCTTGTCGGCGTTGCGTACCAGTGCGTCGAACTTGATGCCGAGTTCGTGCTGCGCCGCCGCCACCTCATGGTGATGCTTTTCGACGCGCACGCCCATCTCGGCGAGCACGGTCAGCATTTCCGAGCGCATGTCCTGCGCGCTGTCGATCGGCGGCACCGGGAAGTAGCCTCCCTTGACGCGCGGACGGTGGCCGAGATTGCCGGTTTCGTAGTCGGTGTCGTCGTTCGACGGCAGTTCCGTGGAGTCGAGCTTGAAACCGGTGTTGTAGGGATCGGCCTTGTACTTCACGTCGTCGAAGACGAAAAATTCGGCTTCCGGGCCGACAAAGATGGTGTCGCCGATGCCTTCGGCCTTCATGTAAGCCTCGGCCTTCTTGGCCGTGCCGCGCGGATCGCGGTTGTAGGATTCACCCGAAACCGGATCGAGGATGTCGCACAGGATGACCATGGTTGACTGGGCGAAGAACGGATCCATGTGAACCGTTTCCGGGTCGGGCATCAGCACCATGTCGGACTCGTTGATGGCCTTCCAGCCGGCAATCGACGAGCCGTCGAACATCACGCCATCGGCGAACATGTCTTCCTCTACCTCGATGACATCCATCGTCACGTGTTGCAGCTTGCCCTTCGGGTCTGTGAAGCGCAGGTCGACGAATTTCACGTCGTTGTCCTTGATCTGCTTCATGATGTCTTTGGCTGTCGTCATGTCGTGTATCCCTGTGTGATGACTTTTTTTGATGATGACGTTTTCAGGAGGATGGGGCGGTCGGTTCAGACCGCGTCCATGCCCGTTTCGCCGGTGCGGATCCGCACGACTTCCTCGATGTTGGAGACGAAGATCTTGCCGTCACCGATGCGGCCCGTCTGGGCCGCCTTGCGGATGGCCTCGATGGCGCCTTCGACCGCGTCGTCGCCAAGCACGACCTCGATCTTCACCTTGGGCAGGAAATCGACGACATATTCGGCGCCGCGGTAGAGTTCGGTATGGCCCTTCTGACGACCGAAGCCCTTTGCCTCGGTGACGGTTATGCCTTGCAGTCCGGCCTCCTGAAGCGCTTCCTTCACTTCGTCCAGCTTGAATGGCTTGATGATCGCTTCGATCTTTTTCATGTAAAAAGTGGCCTCCACTGCCAAAAAAACGGGTTGTGACCCCCCGCTTGCGCCTCCATCAAGCACGAACTGTGCCAATTCAGCGGATTCGAAGCGGTCTCATAAGATTTCAAAGCCACGCCGCACCGGGATGCAAATTCGCGTCATTCGCTGCACCGGAAGCGGCATGGGCTGCCAGAGCCTACACAGCGCCAGCACCCGCGTCCGCACAAAAATCAGGCATATCGCCTATCCCGCAGGCAATTTTCTGCCCGCGATGCCTTCGTGCCGACGTTATGGCTGCAGATCTCGGCAACTCCCCCTTGTTTGCTTAGGATCGAAATTGGACAATGCGCGATAGCATGCGGATCGGCAATCCATGAGCAACGAACTTCTTTCCCCGGCCGAAATGAGCGAGGCTGATCGGCTGACGATCGCGGCCGGTCCGGCCGATGGAATCAGCCTGATGCGGCGCGCGGGCGAAGCGGTCGCGACCGAGGTGCTCAAGCGCTATCCCTCGGCAAAGCACATCCATGTGCTCTGCGGGCCCGGCAACAATGGCGGCGATGGCTATGTCGTCGCACGCCTCCTGGCCGGCAGCGGCGTCGGCATAACGATCTGGTCATCCGGAGCGCCGAGGCCGGAAAGCGATGCGGCGCTCGCCGCCGCGGAATCGCTGGTCAAGTCCCGGCCGCTGTCTGATTTCGACGCCGAGTTCGGCTCGATCGTGATCGACGCGCTCTATGGGGCAGGGCTGTCCAAGCCGCTGTCCGGCGATGCCGCGAAAGCTGTCGATACCGTGACAGCCCTGCGCCTGCCTGTGGTCTCGATCGACCTGCCGTCGGGCGTCTCGGGAGCCAGCGGCGAAATATTGAGCAGGGCGTTTCGTGCCGAGGTCACCGTCACCTTCGCGCGGAAAAAGCCCGGCCACTTGCTGCTGCCGGGGCGCGGGCAATGCGGTGAGATCGTGCTCGCCGATATCGGCATCGATGACGGCATCATCGCCCAGCTCGCCGTCTCGACCTTCGAAAATGTGCCGGACCTGTGGTTGCGGGAATTTTCGGTGCCGGCGGTGGACGCGCATAAATACAAGCGCGGCCATGTCGGCGTCTTTTCCGGCGGTCCCAGTGCTACCGGCGCAGCGCGGCTGTCGGCGATGGCCGCCGCGAGAAGCGGGGCAGGGGCGGTCACCGTGCTGTCGCCTGGCAATGCCATGCAGGTGAACGCGATACACCTCACCTCGATCATGCTGCGAGAGGCGGGGTCACTCGAGGAGGTGCAGGAATTTCTGACGGCGCGCCATCCCGAGGCGCTGGTGTTTGGACCGGGGCTCGGGCCAAAGCCCAAGGTCGGCGATTTCGCCCTGCAACTGATCAAGACCTTGGCGGAGGGTGCACGCGCATCGCAAACTGCAAACCATGGAGGAGCGATCGTGCTTGATGCTGACGCCATTACATCTATGGCCCATCAGCCGCAGGCGCTGTTCGAAGCCGCCCGTCACCTGAACGCGCCAGCGTTGGTGATCACGCCGCATGAGGGTGAATTCGGCCGCTTGTTCCCAGATATCGCCGGGGACAAAACCAGGTCGAAATTGGACAAGGCGCGAGCGGCTGCCGCGCGGGCCAACGCAACGATCGTCTACAAGGGCGCCGACACGGTCATAGCTGCGCCTGATGGCAAGGCAGCCATCAATTCCAATGGTGCGCCGTGGCTGGCCACAGCCGGGTCAGGCGACGTGCTGTCGGGCATCATCGCCGGTCTGCTCGCACAAGGCATGCCGCCCTTCGAGGGCACCTGCGCGGCGGTGTGGCTACACGCTGAAGCCGGCAGCCGGTTCGGACCCGGCCTGATCGCCGAGGATCTGCCGCTGGCGCTGCTGCCGGTGTTGCGTGAACTCTTCGACGCGCGCACGGCCGCTCCATGAGCCGTCCCTTTGCTCTTTTGCTTGCCACTTTCTTTATCGCCTTCGTGGCGTCGACGGCGCGCGCCGAAGGCCCTGTAACCGTCGTCGACAATCCGGCGGTGCTCGCCGCGCTCGATGCCGGGGGTTTTGGCTTCGCCGATGTTTTGGGGGTTGACGGCGAGGACGGTCTAAAGACGCTCTACGGCGAGGCGCCCGCCTATCACGCCATCGTCGACATCGTTGCCTCCGATGTTGCAGCGCTCCGCGCCGAGATGAAGGCCGGCGGGCGGCCGCTCTACGAGGTCACCGACGGCAAT
Organism: Mesorhizobium sp. M7A.F.Ca.MR.362.00.0.0; assembly: GCF_004023175.1. Classification (NCBI taxonomy): domain Bacteria; kingdom Pseudomonadati; phylum Pseudomonadota; class Alphaproteobacteria; order Hyphomicrobiales; family Phyllobacteriaceae; genus Mesorhizobium; species Mesorhizobium sp. M7A.F.Ca.MR.362.00.0.0. The sequence goes on along the minus strand of NZ_RZTF01000195.1, from coordinate 816 downwards.
GTCGGCCGCATCATGGACATGCGCTGGCTGAAGACCGATGCCGCGCGCTTCCGGCTGGTCGGCGTCGTCAACCGGCTCGACCGTCGCGACTTCACCATGCTGCAAGGCGACAGGAGCTGCGGCGAGGTGCGCTTCATCTACCGCCTGGCCTACAGTTTTCGCAAGAACGGCAAGCTGCTGGCATCGCGCCTGCCGTTCAATTTCAATGCCGTCTACAGCGCCGCGCCCGATGCCGATGGCGGCTGCGTCGGCACTGCCGGACGCTGGACGCCACAGCTTGACGAGAGCGTCGATGCCGGCTGGCTGACCGGCGGGCCGCTGGAGAAGGCCGGGCTGACCTTCAAGCAGCTGGAGCTCAACGCGCAGGTGGTGCGCTTCCCGTCCGGCCAGGAAACCGAGTTCGGCGGGCAGGCGGCCTATCTCATGCGGGTATTCGGCATCGATGGCGCTGCTATCAGCGAGAAGCCGCTGGAGAACACGCCCGACACCGCACGGCTCTCGCAGGACGCGGCGCTGAAAGCACGGCTTGCCGCCTATGTCGGCGCCAATCTGCCGGCGGTCGACGAAGGCGTCTATGAAATCCCCGACGAGTTCCTGGCCAGAAAGATCATTTCATGGTCGACCTTCGGCAGCGCGCGGCAGGCCAATCATCCGTTTACGCAATTATTCCAGCCCAAGGAATTCGCACCGCTCGATTATTCCGCGCTGAAACTGGTGCGCACGCCGGAAGCGCTGGTCGAGCGGCTGGACAACGGCGCCTGCCAGGGTTGCCATCAGGCCGGTTCGACCGCCGGTTTCCATTTCATCGGGCTAGAC
>NZ_RZTF01000194.1:9817-11806 GCF_004023175.1 Mesorhizobium sp. M7A.F.Ca.MR.362.00.0.0 | reverse complement strand
CAGACCTCTTCCCTAGCCCCCCAGGAACCGCCACCGAGATCCTCCACATTGAGCCAGGGGAAGCGATCCTTCAGCGGGCCCGGCTCGAGGAACACCGTGTGGGCCCCAAAACTGCGCTGCAGATCGACGCGCTCGCGGGCCGCTTCGACGCCGCCGGGCGAACAGCAGTAAAGATATCCATGCTCCTTGAAGCCGAGGTCGGGCGCCGGCTCGTCCCTGTAGAAGGGTGCCATGCGCTCCTGAAATCCGCGGATGATCTCGATGCCGAACTGGCTGATCTTCACATTGATCGGATTGGAATATTGCTGCCGGATCGCGCTGGTGGACAGCGCCGTCGATGAAAACTCGTAACTGCTATCGCGCTCGACCACGAGGATCGAGGCACCGCTGCCCAGCGCCTGGCTCAGCCAGTAGGCCGTGGACGAGCCGACAACCGCTCCGCCGACGATGACGATGTCGTAGGCGTTGCGCGATGGCGCTTTGTAAGGCGGGATCCCCATGGCTCCGACTCCAAGCTACTGGTTGAACAAAGCGATCAGGGCATCCGAGCCCCGCGCAAGAAGGCCAAGGTCCGAACCGACGGCAACCATGGTGAAGCCTTCGGCAAGGTAGCGGTCGGCATCGGCCTTCGCCGGCGCCAGGATGCCGCTTGCCTTGCCTGCCGCCGTCGCGGCCTTGCGCACGGACGAGATTGCCTCCTGGACATGTGCCGCGCCGGGATTGCCCATCGCGCCCATATTGGTGGAAAGATCGCCGGGACCGACGAAGAGAACGTCGACGCCGTCGACCGCCGCGATCTCGGCGGCATTCGCCACGCCCAATTCATCCTCGATCTGCACGGCGAGAAGCTGCTGCTCACGCGCCTTGGCGTGGTAGCCGGCGATGCGGCCGAAGCCATTGGCGCGGTGACCGACCGAGAAGCCGCGAAATCCGCCGGGCGCATAGGTCATGGCCGCGACGATGGCGCGGGCCTGATCGGCGGTTCGTACATTGGGGATCATCAGGCTGCGTGCACCGATATCCAGCGCCTGCTTGATCAGATTGGGATCGTCGGAGGGCAGCCTGACGACAGCCTCGCTGTCGAAGCCGCCCATCACCTGAAGCTGCGCCATGATGCTGCGCAGATGGTTGGGGCTGTGCTCGCCGTCGATCAGCACCCAATCGGCTCCGGAGCCGGCGATGATCTCCGTGGTGAGCGCCGAAGCCAGCGAGCACCAGATGCCGATGTGAGCCTGGCCAGCCGCTGTGGCAGCTTTCAGCGTGTTGACGCGTTCCTGCATCTTGCGATCATCTCCAATCATCTGGATTGAAATTTGTATGATGTCCTATATCATATGGCTATAAAACGCTGCAAGATGCGATGTACGGACTTTCAAATAGGAGCTGGAGAATGAGGATCGGGTTCATCGGGCTTGGCGTCATGGGAGCACCGATGGCGCGCCACCTGGCCGATGCCGGGCATGAGATCGTCACCGTTCTCAATCGCTCCCCTCTACCGCAGGGCCTGACCGCATCGGTCGTCGCGTCCGCCGCCGAAATGGCACGGCGGTCCGAGATCGTCGTTACCATGCTGCCCGACACGCCTGACGTCGAACGCGTCCTGTTGGGCGAGGACGGCGTCCTGGAAGGACTGTCAGCCGGCAAGCTGGTCATCGACATGAGCTCGATCAGCCCCATCGCCACGGCGGCGTTCGCGGCGAAACTTCGAGAGAAGGGAGCCGGCTATCTCGACGCCCCGGTCTCGGGCGGCGAGGTCGGCGCCAAGGCGGCGTCGCTGACCATCATGGTCGGCGGCGAGGAAACCCCGTTCGAGCGCGCCAAGCCCGTGTTCGAGAAGATGGGCAAGAACATCACCCTGGTCGGGCCGAACGGGGTTGGCCAGACCACCAAGGTGGCCAACCAGATCGTCGTCGCGCTGACCATTGAAGCCATCGCCGAAGCGCTTGTTTTTGCTTCGAAAGCCGGCGCCGATCCGGCCAAGGTCCAGGC
>NZ_RZTF01000194.1:0-9807 GCF_004023175.1 Mesorhizobium sp. M7A.F.Ca.MR.362.00.0.0 | reverse complement strand
CGAGGTCGGCGCCAAGGCGGCAAGCCTCACCATCATGGTCGGCGGCCCGGCCGCCGAGTTCGAGCGGGCGCTGCCGATCTTTGAGACACTCGGCAAGAACGTCACTTTGATCGGCGAGCAGAATGGCGCCGGGCAGACCTGCAAGATCGCCAACCAGATCATCGTTGCGCTCAACATCGAGGCCGTGGCCGAAGCGCTTGTCTTCGCCAGCAAGGCCGGGTGCGACCCGGCGAAGGTTCGCGGCGCCCTGATGGGTGGCTTCGCCGCTTCTCGCGTCCTGGAAGTGCATGGCCAGCGCATGATCGACCGGACCTTCGCCCCAGGCTTTCGCATCAAGCTCCACCAGAAGGATCTCAACCTGGCCCTTGACAGTGCCCGCGCCCTTGGCGTGGCGCTGCCGAACACCGCCATGGCGCAGCAACTGATGAATGCCTGTTCGGCCCATCCAGATGGCGCCGAGGCCGATCACTCGTCTCTCGTCCGGGCGCTGGAGATCCTCAGCGGCCACGAACTGTCAAAAGAAAAGGAGTAAAAACCGATGCGCGGAACCGGCAAGGCCGAGATCTTCGTGATGCTGGCCCATCCCGTGGCCCATGCCAAGAGTCCCGGCATATTCAACGAGATCTTCGAGCAGAAGGGCCTCGACAGCCTCATGGTGCCCTTGAGCTGCCGCCCGGAGGATTTCGAGACCTTCTGGGCCGGCATCACGGCAGCCGAGAATATCAGGGGCGTGATCATCTCGGTGCCGTACAAGGTTGCGGTCTACCACAAATGCTCTGCCGCGCATGACCGCGCCGCGCGGGTGGAAAGCGCCAACTCGGTGCGACGGCTGCCGGATGGCAGCTGGTATGCCGACAATTTCGACGGCGTCGGCTTCATCGATGCGCTCAAGGCGAACGGGCATCAGATCGCCGGTCGCCGTATTCTTCAAGTCGGTGCCGGTGGCGCCGGTGCCTCGCTCGCCTATTGTCTCGCGGAAGCCGGCGCCGACGAAATCCGCCTTACAGACATCGATACGGTGCGTGCCGGGAAACTCGCGGCGCTGGTTGGCCGCGCGTTCCCGAAATGCCGCATCCAGGTCGGAGAGGCCGAGCCTTCCGGCATGCATATGGCGATCAACGCCACGCCTGTCGGCATGCATGCCGGCGATCCGCTGCCGCTTGACGTCAGCCGGCTGACCCCGGATATGACGGTCGTGGACATCATCATGGAGCCTGCGGAAACCGCTCTGCTGCGGGCGGCCAAGGGGGTCGGCTGCCGCGTTCAACCGGGGCGCCCGATGATGGATTTCCAGGTCCGGGCGATGTCCGAATTCTTCGACATCGAAGGCAAGGACCGCGGCCATGGCTGAGACACCGACTGCCGTCGTCATCGGCGGCACCTCCGGCATCGGACGCGCTATCGCGCAGCGCTTCGCAGAAGACGGTTATCATGTGGTCGTCTCCGGCCGGGATGCGACGAGGGGCAATGAGGCGGCCGGCTCCTGCCAGGCGGCGGGCGCGCCGCGTGCGCTGTTTGTCCAGACAGATGTCGCAGATAGCGGCTCAGTCGAGGCTCTGGCACGGATTGTCAGCGACGGGTTCGGCACGCCTCACGTCGTCGTCAACTGCGCCGGCATCTTGCAGAGCGGCAAGTACGTCCTTGATCAGGATCTGGACGAGGACGAGAAGATGTGGCGGGTGAATTATCGCGGCACGCTGTTGGGGTGCCAGGTGTTTGGCCGGCTGATGTCGGCCGCCCGGCGAGGCGCGATCCTGAATGTCGGCTCGCTCGCCTCTTTCGCGCCGCTGTCGCTGCCGGCCTACACGCCGGGAAAGCATGCGGTCCTGGCCCTGACCCAGATCCTCGCCGCCGAACTCGGCCCGCATGGCGTTCGCGTCAATGCGGTCGCGCCCGGCTATACACTTTCCGATGGTTTGAAGACCAAGATCGCCAGGGGTGAACGCAACCCCGAGGCCATACAGGCCACCACGGCACTGCGACGCTTCGTCGAGCCGCGCGATGTCGCCGAGGCGGCATTGTTCCTCTGCTCGGAGCGCGCTGCTTCGATTACCGGCGTCACCTTGCCGGTCGACGCCGGCTGGCTGGTTCAGGCGCCTTACGCACAATATCTGCAGGGAAATCCCATCCGGCAAACGCCGGCTATCTGACAAGGATAATCCAGTGATCAATATCCCGCCAGTGAGCGACATCCAGCGCTTCGACTTCGATACCCGCATCCACCATGGCGTCATCCATAACGGCACGCTCTACCTCACCGGCCAGGTCGCGAGGCCCGGCCAGTCCGCGGCCAACCAGATGCGCGAGGTGCTCGGCAAGATCGATGCGCTGCTTGGCAAGGCGGGCACGGACAAGACCCGCATCCTTCATGTGCAGATGTGGCTGGACGACATCAGGGATTTCGACGAGGTCAATGCGGTGTGGGACGCCTGGATGCCCGGGGAGCACGCACCGGCGCGCTCATCGGGCGAAGGACGGATGGCGAAGCCCGGAATGCTGGTCGAGCTGATCGTCACCGCGGCGGTTTGAATGGTCCTGCCGGTTCGGGCATCATCCCGAATCTGGCGAGAGGGAGACTGATGACGAAGCGCAAGCCGCTTTCCACCGTCGTGGCGGAGAGCCTGTCCGAGAAGATCCGTTCCGGACAGCTGCTGCCCGGCGCGCAATTGCCGACTGAGGCGGAGCTTTGCGCCGAGTACGATGTCAGCCGCACCGTGGTGCGGGAAGCTGTGGCGCGACTGCGTTCCGAAGGCCTGGTGGTGCCGCAGCAGGGGCGCGGCATGTTCGTCAGCGAGACGCCGGCGCCGCGCAACTTCTCGATACCGGACGAAGCGCTCAGGACCTTGCCGGAAACCATTGCGCTGCTCGAGCTGAGGTTGAGCGTCGAGGTGGAATCGGCAGGATTGTGCGCGGAACGGCGCACCGATGCGGAAGCCAGCGCGATCCGCACCCTGATGGAACAGGTCGACGCCCAGCAGGCCGATCCCGCCGTCGTCCAGATCCACTACGACTATGATTTCCACCTGGCGATCGCCAAGGCGGCACGAAATGAATTCATTCACGGTTTCCTAAGCTATCTCGGGCCGATGATCGTCCCGCGCTTCCAGCTCGGCTATGTGGTCACGCCCGAACTCAAGGACAGCTACTACGCGCGCATACACAGCGAACATAAGACAATCGTCGACGCCATCGAAAGGCAGGATGGCCGCGCCGCCCGCCAGGCCATGCGCAAGCACCTGCACAACAGTCTCGGGCGGGTGCGCGCCCTGGCCCGAGCCTCTGGCGTGGAGGCAATCGAAGCCGAGCAGAAGGCGGCGGCGGCCTCACTTTTCACCGACATGAAAAGGCCTGTCTCGACGGGCGGATGAGGCCTCGCGAATTCGATCGCATCGGCGCGCCTGGGCCGAAAATTAGACATCCATTGCGAAAGCCGTGTTTTTTGTTCCGTCACCGGCTGCGCGGGTTTCCCAAGGGCTGAAGGCGCCAGCTTGCCAGCGTTTCCCTGGGTTTTCGGCTGCTGCGGTTATCCGAACACCCCAAGGGATTTTGGGGGCATCCGAAATTTTCGAAAGTTTATCTTTCCTTTTTGCTGGTTTTCTTGGTTTCGCGGCATCGGCCCGGGCCGCAAACTGAAAACAGACAATCAGGAAAGCCCACGTGACGACAGCCTTCATCACCGGTGCGACGAGCGGCATAGGGCGGGCCATTGCGATCGCGCTGAGCGACGCCGGCTACGACGTCTATGCGGTCGGGCGCAGCCAGGCCGCGCTCAAGGAGCTGCAGGCACAGCGGCCCGGCATCGTGCCGATTGCCGTCGACGTCACCGATCGCGAGGCCCTGGAAGCGGCCCTGGCGGATCTCACCATCGACGTGCTGATCAACAATGCCGGGGTCATGCCGCCGCTCGGCAACTTCGCCGATATGAAGATCGCTGACATCGACACCACGCTCGAGGTGAACCTCAGCGCGGCAATCCTGCTCACGCGCCTCGTCGTCCCGCAAATGCGCGAGCGGCAGTCCGGGCATGTATTGTTCACCGGCTCCACGGCGGGCCACGCGGCATACTCCAACATTGCCGTCTATTCAGCGACCAAGGCGGCGATATCAGGCTTTGCAGCAGCGCTGCGCGCCGACCTCTCCCCATCGGGCGTACGCGTCACCGAGATCGTTGCCGGCCGTGTCGAGACGCAGCTCTACCAGGACATCCTCGACGCCAACGCGCGCGCAGCCATGTACGCCAGCAAAGTGGTGCAGCCGGATGACGTGGCCAGGATGGTCGTCGCTGTGCTTGGGCTCCCCGCGTGGGCCGACGTTACCCGTTTCGACATCATGCCGACTTGGCCAACCTCGCCAAGCGGTACCAAGTAAGGAAAACTGGGATGAAAGATCTTTCCGTTCTGATCGTTGGCGGTGGTGCCGGCCTCGGTGCCCTCTTAGCCGAGATGGCTGTCGAGGCCGGAGCGGCAAAGATCGGCATCATCGACATCAACCAGGAAGCCGCCGAGTCCGCGCTGGCGACCGCGAAGGCCAGGGGACTGCCTACCGCAACCGCCCTTTGCGACATCCAGGTAGGCCCACAGTGCCACGCCGCATTCGAGGCGATCGTTTCGAAACTCGGGCGCGTCGACACGCTGATCAATTGTGCCGCGATCTACCCTCGCCGCCCGCTCCTCGAAATCACCGACGCCGACTGGGATGCCTCCAACGGCATCAACATCAAGGGCACCTACCACATGATGGTGGCGGCGGTTCGCCACATGCAATCGCAGGAGCCGAAGAGCCACGTCCGCGGCCGGATCGTGAACCTGACCTCGGTCGACGCCTTCAAGGCGCATCCGCAGAACGCTCACTATGCGGCGACCAAGGCCGCCGTCGTCAGCCTTACCCGATCCTTTGCCCATCACGTGGCGAAGGACGGCATTCTGGTGAATTCGGTGGCGCCGGCCGGCATGGCGACGGAGAAGGCAAAAGCGCTCGGCTTCCTGGAGGAACTGGCCAAGGCGAGCCCGCTCGGCCGCGGTGCCGAGCCAAAGGAAATTGCCGAGTGGGTGCTGATGACGGGCAGCCCCAAGAACACTTACATGACCGGTGAAAACGTAATTGTTTCAGGTGGTTACATATACGCCTAAGCCTCTTTCGCCGCGGGCGACTGAACTCTGGGAGTGCATGACCGAGGCAGTGCATGACCGACCGGGCCACAAGCAGGGAAAGGAACGGAATTTTCGATGACCGGCAAGCTGCGCCTCCCCTCGCTGAATGCTCTGCGCGTGTTCCACGCGGTCGCGCAGCACAAGAGCTTTCGGCAGGCGGCGGATGAATTGCTGGTCACGCCGCAGGCCGTCGGACAGCAGATCAAGCTTCTGGAGGATACGCTCCAGGTAACGCTGTTCGAGCGTAAGGGCCGGTCGATCGAACTGACCGAGTCGGCCATTCTTCTGTCGCACTATGTCAAAGCCGGCTTCAACGAGTTTGCCGAAGGCGTTCGCCGCGTCACCAAGTCGAACTATCGGGACCGCATCAACCTGAATGCGAGCCCATACTTCGCCACGCACTATCTCCTGCCGCGGCTTTCGTTGTTCCGGGAAATCTTGCCGGGCGCGGATCTGCGCCTGACGACGATGGTCGACCTGCCCGATTTCGGGCGCGACGATATCGATATGACGGTCCAGTGGGGCTACGGCAACTGGTCCGACTATGAAACCACGTTGCTGGTGCCGGACCCGAAGATCATCTGCTGCACGCCGGCGATCGGCGAAAGGATCAAGTCGGCGCATGATCTGACACAGTTCACGTTGCTCGACACCGTCAAGTCGAAGCGTCTGTGGCCGGACATATTGCGCCACCTTGGCGTGGAGCTGACGGATGGCGACCGCAGCATCAGCTTCGACGACGCCGCGACCATGCGCCGGGCGACCTTGCAAGGCATAGGTGTGGGCTTGGTTTCCGTCATCGACGCCGAGGAAGATTTCCGGGCGGGCACGCTGGTCGCGCCGATCGGCCGCGACGCCATTGCCGACATGAAGCCGGAGGAAGTCCCGGGCTTCTATCTTGTCGTCCCACGCGGACATCTGCGCGTGAAGGCGGTCGCGGCACTTCACCGATGGCTGGCTCAGCAGGATTGGCGCGGCGACCTCACGATTTCCTCGTTACCGAAACCGGCCCCGCTTTCCGACTAGAAGCGGCTTCGAGACCGAGGCCTGAAAGACGCCTTTCGGGCCTCCAACAACAAGAAACCAAACAACCTCAACAGTGGAGACGGAACATGAAAATGATCAAATGGGGGGCTTCGGCCCTGGCCCTTGGCCTCGTGCATTTTGCGGCGCCGGCGGAAGCCGCCGGCGGCAAGACGCTCGAAACCGTCAAGGCACGCGGTATGCTGAACTGCACCGGCCATGACGGCTCCTATCTCGGCTTCGCCGAGGTGGACGACAAGGGCAACTGGAAGGGCATGGACATCGACCTCTGCAAGGCGGTGGCCTCGGCCGTGTTCGGCGACCCTGCGAAGCTGAAAGTCGTTCCTATCAGCTGGGCCCAGCGCTGGCCGGCCCTGCAGTCCGGCGATGTCGACATCATCGTCAAGGCCTCGGGCGGCACGCTCAGCCGCGACACCGAACTTGGGCTGCAGTTCTCCATGTCCTACTATCTCGGGACCACCAAGGTGATGGCGCACAAGGAGCTGAACCTCAAGTCGCTCAAGGATGCCGCAGGCGGCACGATCTGCATTCCCGCCGGCACCTCGCAGGAACAGCAGGTCGCTGCCTATACTGCCAAGCTAGGCATCAAGCTCGAACCGGTGCTCATCGAGAAGACCGAGGAGCTCGAGCAGGCCTATTTCTCGGGACGCTGCGATCTTTATGCGCAGTGGGGTCCGACACTGGCCATTGCGCGCATCGCCAAGAGCAAGGTCGACGACCATGTCATCCTTCCCGACGTGCTCGCCGTCGAGCCTGAAGTCATGATCATGCGGCAAGGCGACGACAACTGGGTCGACATCGCCAACTGGACGCTGAGCACGCTGATCTTTGCCGAGCAGGAAGGCATCACCTCGAAGAACGTCGACGAGATAAAGGCCAAGCCGACTTCACCGCAGGTCGCCAAATTCCTCGGCGTCACGCCAGGCATGGGCAAGGGTCTCGGGCTCTCCGACGACTGGGCCTACAAGGTGATCAAGAACGTCGGCAACTACGGCGAAATCTTCGATCGCGATCTCGGCAAGGACTCGCCCTACAAGATGGATCGCGAACTGACCAATTTGTGGAACAATGGCGGTGTCCTGTTCCCGCTGGTTGTTGATTGATCCGTTCTGAACGCATCCCGCTCCAGGTCCCGCCCGGCTCCCGCCGGGCGGGACCGCGCGGCAATTCGGGAAGGATTTCTGAATGGTCAGCCTGCTGAGAAATCAAAAAGTCCGCAACGCACTGTTGCAGATCCTGTATGTCGGCTCGATCGCCGCGATGGTGCTTGCCGGCATTGTGATCGCCAGACAGAACCTGGCGGCGCAGGGGATCACCTCCGGATTCGACTTCCTGTTCAAGTCGACGGGCTGGGACCTGAACTTCTCGCTGCTGCCCGCCACGGCCAACGACCCTTATTGGTGGTACTTCCTCATCGGGATCATCAATACGCTGTTTCTGGGAACCGTCGGCCTGACGCTGGCGACGATCGTCGGAACGATCGTCGGCCTGGCGCGGACATCCTCGAACGAATTGGCCCGGCTGCTCGGCCGCACCTATGTGGACATCTTCCGAAACATCCCGCTGATCCTCCAGGTTTTTTTCTGGTATGCCGTCATCACCCATCTGCCGACGCCGCGCGCCGCGCATGAGGGATGGGGCTTTCTCCTCACCAGCCGGGGGCTTTACATCCCGTTCCCCAATATCAGCAGCGCCGCGCTCGCTGCGGCGACATTGGCTGTGATTGCCGCCATCGCGCTGCCGATCTGGCTGGGCAGGACATCGCGCCTCAGCCTGCCGGTCGGCCAGCGTGGCGGCATTCAGCTTGCCGGCACGGCGGCGGCACTTGCCTGCGCGGCCATCGTTCTGGTGGCCGGCCGCCTGGCCGACTCGCCGCTACTCGATTTTCCGGCGCTGCAAGGTCTCAATCTGCGAGGCGGCCTGCGCATTCCGCCGGAGTTTGCGACACTGGCCATCGCGATCGCCATCTATGGCGGCTCCTACATCGCCGAGATCGTGCGCGGCGGGTTCAAGGCTGTCGGCAAGGGCCAGGTCGAGGCGGCTCTTTCCCTGGGCCTCGGCCCGTGGCGGGTCTTCATGCTGGTGCGGCTGCCGCTGGCACTACGCGCCATGCTGCCAATCCTCGCCAACCAGTATGTCTGGCTGATGAAGGCGACCACAATGGGCATCGCGGTGGGCTTCACCGATTTCTTCATGATCGTGGCGCTGACGATCAACCATTCCGGCCAGACAATCGAAGCGATCGGCATCCTGATGGCTGGCTTCCTCGTCATCAACCTCAGCCTCGCCGCCATCTTCAACCGCATCAACAAAGCAATCGCCCTCAAGGGCAACCAGTTGAGGGGGTGAGGGATGGAAATGGTCGTTGTCGCCCCTCCTGCCATTGGCAAGATCGAGGATCTGAGGCGGCGCTTCTTTGCGACGCCCCTGCAGGCATTGCTGTCGCTGGCTTCCCTGGCGGTCATGGTCTTCCTGGCCTGGAAGCTCCTGAATTGGGCGGTTTTCTCGGCTGTCTTCACGACGAGCGGCGGACCCGAAGCCTGCCAAGCGGCGGCGGGAGCCTGCTGGTCGGTCATTGCCGCGCGATGGCGCATCATCCTGTTCGGCCTCTATCCCTATGACGAGCAGTGGCGGTCGGCCCTGGCTTGCCTGATCGTCGTGGTCATGACGGTGCTAAGTTGCGTTCCAGCCTTCTGGACGGGTCGCCGCATCGCACTCGTATGGGGAGCCGGAACGGCGCTTTTCTACGTGCTGATGAAGGGCGGCGTGCTTGGTCTGCCCTATGTCGGCGAGGAGGCCTGGGGCGGACTGGCGCTGACCCTGTTCATCTTCGTGACCACCTGCCTGATCGGCCTCCCGCTGGCGATCTGCCTGGCGCTGCTGCGCCGCTCCGGCCTGCCATGGATTTCCCGCACCACCGGCCTCATCATCGACGGGGTGCGTTCATTGCCTCTGATCTCGATCCTGTTCACCTTCGCCATCGTGCTGCCGTTCGCACTGCCGCAATGGCTGGTGGGCGACAAGCTGTACCGGGTGATCCTGGGCTCGGCCCTGTTTTTTTCCGCCTACCAGGCGGAGATCGTCAGAGGTGGGATGCAGGGCGTTCCCAGTGGGCAAGAAGAGGCAGCCATGGCGCTTGGCATGCGCTATTGGCAGCGCGTCGGCCGCATTCTTCTACCGCAGGCCATGCGCAATGCGCTGCCGGCGACGATCAACCAGTTCGTGATCTCGTTCAAGGAAACTTCGCTGGTGATCATCGTCGGCTTCTTCGAGATCCTGGCCTCCGGCAATGCCGCCTACGGCACCGGCGAGTGGCGCTTCGCCTATGTCGAGGTCTATGCCTTCATCGCCTTCATCTACTTCATCTTCGTGTTCAGCCTGTCCCGCTATGGCGCTTTTCTCGAGCGCCGTATGTCGGTCGGCGAACGATAGGGGGCGTTTACGTGATTTCAGGAAACTCGCCCCGATCCAGCGGCCCCGCGGTGCTGATCGAAAATCTCGACAAATATTACGGGACATTCCAGGCGCTGCGAAAGGTGAGCTTGTCCGTGGATCGCGGCGAGAGGATCGTCGTCTGCGGCCCGTCCGGCTCCGGCAAGTCCACCATGATCCG
>NZ_RZTF01000193.1:8113-11808 GCF_004023175.1 Mesorhizobium sp. M7A.F.Ca.MR.362.00.0.0 | reverse complement strand
CGACTATCGCTTTTGCCATGACGCTGCCGACCGATCCCGCCGAAAACCTCGCCGCCCTTATCCGTTGCGCTTCGGTGACGCCCGCTGAGGGCGGCGCGCTGACCGCGCTGGAGACGATGCTCAAACCGCTCGGCTTCCTGGTCGATCGGCCGGTGTTTTCCGAAGACGGCACGCCCGATATCGAAAACCTCTATGCAAGGCGCTCCGGCAATGGCCCGCATCTGATGTTCGCCGGACACACCGACGTGGTGCCTGTCGGCGACGAAGCCGCCTGGACGCATCCGCCTTTCGCCGCCGAGATCGCCAATGGCGAGATGTATGGCCGCGGCGCCGTCGACATGAAGGGCGGCATTGCCTGTTTCATCGCCGCCGTGGCGCGCCATGTCGAGGCCAATGGCGGTCCGAAAGGGTCGGTCTCGCTGCTGATCACCGGCGACGAGGAAGGCCCGGCCATCAACGGCACGGTGAAGCTGCTCGAATGGGCGGCTTCGCGGGGCGAGAAATGGGATGCCTCTGTCGTCGGCGAGCCGACCAATCCGGACGCTCTCGGCGACATGATCAAGATCGGCCGCCGCGGCTCGATGTCCGGCGCGGTCACCGTCAATGGCCGCCAGGGCCATGTCGCCTATCCCCTGCTTGCCGACAATCCGGTGCGCGGGCTGATGAGCCTGGTCGACGCCTTGCTGCATCCGGTTTTCGACAAGGGGACCAGGGATTTCCAGCCGACCAATCTGGAGATCACCTCCATCGATGTCGGCAACCCCGCCACCAATGTCATTGCGGCCAAAGCGACCGCGACCTTCAACATCCGCTTCAACGACACCTGGACGGACGAGACCCTGCAGGCCGAGATCCACAACCGGCTCGACCAGGCGGCCAGGCGCAGGAAGTACCGGCAGGGCAAGAAGACGCCGGTCGACTACGAGCTCGTCTGGCGCGACCGGCCGAGCCATGTCTTCCTGACCCGCGACGACAGGCTTATCGAAACGCTGCGCGGCTCGATCAAGTCGGCGGTCGGCAAGGAGCCGACGCTGTCGACCTCCGGTGGAACGTCCGACGCGCGTTTCATCAAGGACTATTGTCCGGTGGTCGAGTTCGGGCTGGTCGGCAAGACAATGCATATGGTCGACGAGCGCGTCGCCATTGCCGATTTGGAAACGCTGACGCAAATCTACCAGCGCTTCATAGAAGACTGGTTCGGACAGGGCTGAACAGCATGCTTTCGGCGGACGAAACCCAAGCTTCGCTGACGGGCGCCTGGCGATTGATGCTCGGTAAGGCCGACGGCCTGCGCCTGCTCGACCTGTCGGCCGACGGCTTCTGGAATTCCTTCTTCGCCATTGTCGTTGCTGCACCGGCGCTGATCGTCGGCTGGGTCGGCATCGCCAACGAAATCGGCGATCCCGACGCCTTCGCGGGCCGCTTCAGCATGCTGGTCCGCCTGGCGACGGTCGACATCGGCTCCTGGGTGCTGCCGCTGGTTGCGCTCGCTTTCATCGCGCCGCGCGCCGGCATCGGCGGCCGCTTCGTCCACTACGTCGTCGCCAGCAACTGGGCTTCGGCCATCACCGCCTGGCTGATGCTGCCCTCGGCGCTAATCCGGCTTTTCCTGTCGTCCGCAAGCCAGGCTGCGAGCCTTGTGTCGCTGTTCCTGTTTGCCCTGTCGATGGTGCTGACCTGGCGCATGACCAACGCCACGATCGGCAGGGGCGCATCGGTCGGCACCGCCGTTTTCGTCGGCATGTTCATCGCCTCGCTGCTGGTGCTGTTCGGCCTGCAGACGCTGCTCGGCATCACCGTGCCGGACGATGCCGGAGTTCAGAGCCTGTCCGGGCTCGTCTCGACTGGATAATCGACACCGGTGAGAAACAGCCCGTCGGGTGGCGCCACCTGTCCGCAGGCGGCGCGGTCGTGCGCTTCGAGCGCCGTTTTCAGGTCGGCCGCGGTCCAGCCGCCGTCGCCGACGCGCTTGAGCGAGCCGACCATCGAACGTACCTGATTGTGCAGGAATGAGCGCGCCGAAGCCCTGACCTCGATCATGTCGCCCTGTCGGCTCACATCGAGCCGTTCCAGCGTCCTGATCGGGCTGCTGGCCTGGCACTGGGTCGAGCGGAAGGTGGTGAAATCATGCCGTCCGAGCAGGACTTTCGCCGCTTCGTGCATGGCGCCGGCGTCGAGCCGCTTCGGCACCCACCATACCTTGCCCTTGTCGAGCGCGGCCGGGGCACGGCGGTTCAGGATGCGGTAGAGATAGTGGCGGCCGATGGCCGAGAAGCGGGCGTCGAAGCTGTCGGAGACGACTGTCGCTTTCAGGATGGCGATGCGCGCCCCGCCCGCCTGCAGATGGGCGTTGACGGCATCGCGCACCTTGTCGCCCGGCCACGCCTTGGCGAGGTCGGCATGCGCCACCTGCGCGGTCGCATGGACGCCGGCATCGGTGCGGCCGGCGGCGCGCAGCCGGATCGCTTCGCCGCAGAATTTTTCGATCGCCCGCTCGATCGCCTGTTGCACCGAAGGCTGATCCGCCTGGTGCTGCCAGCCGGCAAACAGACTGCCATCATATTCGATGTCGAGGCGAAAACGCGGCATGCCGGGCGGCTATACGCTCTCGCCTACGCGGCGAGAGCGGTGAAGGCGGAGGCGTAGACCAGTGTGCCGGCCTCAGGCGCGTCGCCCCAGGCCAGCGCCTGCAGCGCTTCGCCCTGGTATTCGCTCTCGAAGTTCTCGGCACGCGTGTGGCTATATCCGAAACGCCCGTAATAGATGGGGTCGCCGAGCACCACAGCCAGCGTTTCGCCGGCATCCCTGAGGCGGATATGCGCCTCGCGGATCAGCGCGCCGCCGATGCCGCTGCCATGGAACGAGGGCTCCACCGCCAGCGGTGCCAGCGCCACGGCCGCGAAAGTCTTGCCGCCATTCTGGACGAACAGCCGCGAAAATAGGATGTGGCCGACCACCTGGCCGTCCTCTTCCGCCACCAGTTCGGCAACAGCGTCGCCGCCGGTCACCAGCGCGTCGACCAGACCGGCCTCCGCCTGCTGGCCGAAAGCGTGTTCCTCGACGAGGCGGATGGCCTCGCGATCCCGCGGCGTTGCCGCGCGTATCGACATCATGCTCATGAGAATTTCAGTCCTTTTTCGATCTTGGCCCCGCGCAGGAACTCCGACGCGGCAGCGGGCTTTCCGCCCGCGCGTTGAACTTCGACCAGCCTGATCGCGCCTGCCCCGCAGGCGACCGTCAGCCGGTCATCGAGAATTCCTCCCGACTCGCCCAACTCTTCCCAAAGCGACAGGCCTTGCGACAGCGTCGAGCGAAGCAGTTTCAGCCGCTCCTGACGGCCGCCAATTCCTATCTCCGACCACGCGCCGGGAAAGGGCGACAGGCCGCGAATATGATTGTGGACCTCACTTGCTGAGCGAGTCCAGTCCACGCGAGTCTCGGATTTATCGATTTTCTTGGCGTAGGTCACCCCATCCACAGCTTGTGCGGTGAATGTCAGGGCATTCCTTTCCAGTCGCGCCAGCGCTTCCACCATCAAGGCAGCACCGACACTCATCAACCGATCATGCAGATCGCCGGCTGTCATATCGGGTTCGATGGCGCATTTTTCAACCAGCCCGACCGGGCCGGTGTCCAGCCCCTCTTCCATGCGCATCACCATCATGCCGCTTTCCAGGTCGCCGGCCATGATGGTG
>NZ_RZTF01000193.1:0-8103 GCF_004023175.1 Mesorhizobium sp. M7A.F.Ca.MR.362.00.0.0 | reverse complement strand
GGCGCGGCACCGCGCCAGCGCGGCAGAAGCGACGCATGGCCGTTGATGCAGCCGAGCCGGGTCGCCTCGAGAACCGCCTTCGGCAGCAGCAAGCCATAGGCGACGACCACGGCGACATCGGCCTGCAAGGCACGGAAAGCGGCCTGCTCGGCCTCGCCCTTGAGCGAAACCGGCGCCCGGACTTCAATGCCCAGCCGCTCCGCCTCGCGCTGCACCGGCGACGGCGTCAGCTCCAGCCCGCGTCGTCCTGCGGCGCGCGGCGGCTGGGTATAGACGGCCGATATCTCATGGCCAGCCTCGGCGATCGCGCGCAAAGTCGGCACCGAAAACTCCGGCGTGCCCATGAAGATGACGCGAAGGGGCATTTTTTCTTCTGGTATCCTGTCTTCTTGCTCGCACCGTGTGCCGGCTCAGGCGTCCGCTTCAAACGGGTTTACGCGCTTCAGGTCAAGCTCGTCGAAGTCGCGAACGTTGCGCGTGGCAAGCGTCGCATCATGGGCGAGGCAGATCGCGGCAATCATGGCGTCGGAAAGACTGATCGGACGGCCAATTCTTTCCCGCGTCGCCCGCAGCTTGCCGGCAAGTCGGGGGATCGAACCGGAAAATTCCACGATACGGCCGGCGAACTGCTGCGAAATCAGCTGATCGAGCACGCGAATATAACGGTCTGATCCCGTCTTGTTCAAAAACCGTTCGGCCCCGAAAGACTGCTCCATGATGACTGGCCCACACATGTAGAGTGCGAGAAGATCCTGTTTGCGGAACCAGGCGGAGACATTCAAGTCGGGCGCCGGTTTGCTGGCTTCGGAAACAACATTGGTATCGAGGATGATCACTCGAAATCCTCAACTGGATGGCCGAAGTCGCGTTTTCCGTCCGCTTCGATTTGGTCCATTATCTCGGAAAATTCATCGCCTATTGCATTTTCAGCAGCGAACGCCGAACGAATGGCATCCCACGCGGAAAGTCCCGGCTCCGGTTTGGCTTCTTTCTCCGCGACCATGCCTTTACGCAAGAGATCGATCGCCTTGCCCGACAGACTTTGGCCGCCCTTGCGCGCCGCGTGTTCGATTTCGCGCTTCAAGGGTTCGGGAATATCTCTGATCAACATATCGCCCATGGATGCCTCCAAGATTTGATATCACTGATATCACCCCCGGAGTCATTGATCAACAAGAGTTCCGCCCCTTCACCCAGCCACTCAAAACGGTCCATTAAGTCTACACCAACTGTTCAGGCGTATGCTTCGCGGATCTGTCCTGGGAGCTTCATATGCAGCGCGCTCAAAATCCCTTTGGGAAACGCAGGAAGCCAATAGCTGAATACAAATCGGTCGAAGAACGATACGAGAAAGGCGAATTGTCGAGGCGAAGAGAGAGCAATTTCGCCATTTATAACACCCTGCTAATGATGGTGTTAGCCGTGGTTGTCTCTCTGGTGCTGATCATCTCGCCAGAATCTCGCGCGCTTGCGTTAGAGATCGGTGCAAAAGCGTTCGAGCTTGGCAGGGATTGGGTTTTGCGTGGCGTGCTCGAATGATCCCTATCCCGCCAGCTTGCCCGGCGCCTTGTCCCTGGCGAGCTTCTTGAATTTCTTCACCACCATGTCGCGCTTCAGCTTCGAGATGTGGTCGATGAACAGGACGCCATTGAGGTGGTCGATCTCGTGTTGCAGGCAGGTCGCCATCAGGCCTTCGGCCTCCATCTCCTGCAATTTGCCGTCGCGGTCGAGATATTTGACCCGCACGGCGGCCGGGCGTTCGACCTCGGCGTAATAATCCGGGATCGACAGGCAGCCTTCCTCATAGACCGAGCGCGCGTCGGCGCTCTCCAGGATTTCCGGGTTGATGAAGAAATGCGGCGCCGGCGTCTCGTCTTCCTTGGCCAGATCGACCACCAGTAAGCGCAGCGGTTCGCCGATCTGGATCGCCGCCAGCCCGATACCCGGCGCGTCATACATGGTCGCCAGCATGTCGTCGGCTAATCTGCGCAAAGGCGCGTCGACACGCTCCACGGGCATGGAAACCTGGCGCAGGATGGGGTCGGGAAGGATGATGAGCGGCTTGATCGACATGGCGTTCCACCTAAGACCTCCAGAGAAAAGCGTCAACCGGTAGGCTGGAGGCTCGTTCACGTTTTGATCTGTGCCGGCAGCGCGAATCGTTTATGCTGTCCACATGAATGATTTGAGCACCATCCTTTCCGAACCTGTCGCCCGGCTTGGCGCCACAACCGTCACGCTCGGCCATGCGCTGGCCTTCGGCGCTTTGCTGTTTCTGGCCCTGTTCGTGGCGCTGGTCATTGCGCTGTGGCGATCGGCGAAGGCGCGCGCCGTCACGGCCGCGGAAGCCGCCGATCATGCCCGCGATGCGGAAGTGCGGATGGCCGGCATTCTGCAAAGCCAGGCCGAAATGCAGGGTCGTATGGGCGCCATCGCCGAAGTGTTCGGCGCACGGCAGGCGGAGCTGACGCAATCGATCGGCCAGCGCCTCGACGCCATGACCGGCCGGCTCGGCCAGACCATGACCGAGCAGACCAAATCCACGCATGAGAGTCTGGCCAAATTGCAGGAGCGGCTGGCCATCATCGATGTCGCGCAGGGCAACATCCAGTCGCTCGCCGGCCAGGTGGTGCAGCTGCAGGCGATCCTCTCCAATAAGCAGACGCGCGGCGCCTTCGGCCAGTCGCGCATGGAGGCGATTGTCGCCGACGGCCTGCCGCACGGCGCCTATGAATTCCAGGCGACGCTGTCGAACGGCAGCCGTCCTGACTGCCTGGTGAAGATGCCGAACGGCGCACCGTCGCTGGCCATCGACGCCAAGTTCCCGCTCGAAGCCTGGAACGCCATCCGCGCCGCCGACGGCGCCGACCTGCAGAAGGCCGCCTCGCAGGCCTTCCGCCGCGACATCGAGATCCATGTCCGCGATATCTCGGAAAAATACCTGATCCAGGGCGAGACGCAGGACACCGCCTTCATGTTCGTGCCCTCGGAATCGGTGTTCGCCGAGATTCACGAGAATTTCGAGGCGATCATCCACAAGGCGCACCGCGCCCGAATTGTCATCGTCTCGCCGTCATTGCTGATGCTGTCGATCCAGGTCATCCAGGCGATCCTCAAGGATGCCCGCATGCGCGAACAGGCGCACCTGATTCAGGGCGAAGTCATCCGGCTGATGGAGGATGTCGCGCGCGTCGACGAGCGGGTGCGCAAGCTGCAGGTGCATTTCGGTCAGTCGGCCAAGGACATCGACGACATCCTGGTTTCGACGTCGAAGGTCACCAAGCGCGGCCAGAAGATCGAGGCACTGGAATTCGGCGCGCAGCCCGACGGCGATGCCGCCGCGGACGCCGCGTCACGGGCTCCCGCCGCGAAGGTCGATTCCGGCGCGCGCGTTGCCGATTCGAAAACCGGGCAGCTCAGGCTGAGGGTCGTCGAAGGCGACGATTGAGGCGCGGCGCCGGACCGGCGCTACTGCTCTTCCTTGGTCGTCATACCCGGGAATTCCGGCAACCAGGGCAGCGCCGAGCGGTGCCAGCTTTGCCGTCTCGGGACTAACTGTTCACGTTGTCGCGCCGTGCCGACCCGGATGCCATAAACCTTCGGCCCGTCGCCAACCGATGTCGCGTAGAGATGCGAGCCGCACTCGCCGCAAAAGCCCTGCGCGCGCTTGTCGCCGCTCGATCCTGTCTTGATATAGACCTTTGGCGCACCCTTGGTGATCCGGTAGTGGCCTTCCGGCGCGCCCACGGTCACGCGAAAAGCCGTTCCGGTCAGTTGTTGGCAATCGGTGCAGTGGCAGATTCCGGTGTTCTCCGGGTCGACCTCCGCCTCGTAGGTGATGGCGCCACAATGGCAGCCGCCGTCGATTTTCATCTTCGCTCCTCCAAACTCCCTTTAATCCTAGCGGGGCAAGACCGTGAGGCAATGGCGGCGCTAGTCCAGAGCCGGATCGGATGCGGTCTCGATCAGCTTGCGCCGCTGCTCCCAGGTGCCTGTCGTCTGTGGCTTGACGAACAGCCGCGTGATCTCCGGCATTTCCTTCTTCAGCTGCGCCTCCAGGCGCTCGACGCAAGCTTCGATCTCAGGCGCCGTCAAATGGTCCTCGAACTCGATGCTGAGCCCGGCGACGATCTCTGCCGGCCCCATATGGACGGTCAGGACGCCGTTCGCCCGCTGCACCGCCGGATCCTGCTGGGCGATCGCCAGCACCTTCATCTGCACCTCGGGCGATGCCGGCTCGCCGATCAGCAGTCCCTTGCTTTCGCGGGCCAAGAAGATCGCCGTCGCGCCCAGGATCAGCCCAATGCCGATCGAGGCGGCGCCGTCGAGTTCCGGCATCTCCAGAACTTCCGCCGCCAGGATGCCGACGAACGCGACGATCAGGCCGAGAAGTGCTGCACTGTCCTCGAACAGCACGGTGTAGACGCTCGGATCCTTGCTCGACTGCACCGCCCGCAGCCAGCCCTGCTTGCCCTTCTGCTGGCGGAACTCCTTCAGCGCCACCCACCACGAACTGCCTTCGAACAGGAAGGAAAGGCCAAGCACGATGTAGGTCACCTCGGCGTTGGCGACCGGCTCCGGCGCCATCATATGGATCACGCCTTCGTAGAACGACACGCCGGCGCCCAGCGCGAAGACGAGGAGCGCGACGATGAAGCTCCAGAAGTAGAGTTCGCGGCCGTGACCGAGCGGATGCGTGCGATCGGCCGGGCGGGCGGCGCGGTGCATGCCGTAGAGCAGCAGGCCGCCATTGCCGGTATCGACCAGCGAATGCACGCCCTCCGACAGCATCGCCGAACTGCCGGTGAAGGCGGCGGCGGCGAACTTGGTCAGCGCGATGGCGAAATTGCCGGCGAGCGCCGCGTAGATCACCTTTTTTGAGCCGCCGTGCCCGGCCATGGCATTTGTTCCCATTCAAGGCGCAGTCTAGCGGCCAGGCCGCTAAAGCTCCACAGGCATCACACCGCGCGAATGTCGGGTCGTCCAAGCCAGCGGTCATGAGAGATCGGCCTATGGAAAACGGCGACTACTCGACGATCTCGCTGGTCCACACCTTGAAGCCGGCAAGCGTTCCCGGGCCGAATATATGGGTCAGCGGCACGTCGGCGGCGTCGCGGCCGGAGGCGATCAGGATGCGGCCGATGCGCGGTGCATTGTTGCGCGGGTCGAAGACATGCCAGCGGCCGCCGAGATAGACTTCCATCCAGGCGCAGAAATCCATGCTCGCCCACGGCTTCGGCATGCCGATGTCGCTGATGTAGCCGGTGCAATAGCGCGTTGGGATGTTGAGCGCCCGGCAGAAGGTGACGGCGAGATGCGCGTAGTCTCGGCACACGCCGCTCTGTTCGCGATACGCTTCCGCGGCGGTGCGTGTCGGCCGAGCATTGCCGTAGTTGAAGACGATGTGGTTGTGGACGAAGTCGCAGACCGCCTGCACGCGCGGAATGCCCAGCGGCGTGTTGCCGAACAGCCGCCACGCTTCATCAGCCAGAAGGTCGCTTTCGCAAAAACGGCTGGGCAGCAGGAACAGCAGCGTGTCCGCCGGCAGGTCGCGAACCTCGTGCTGCCAGGCCATCAGATCGCCCATCTCGAAAGTGCCGGGATCGCGGATCACCGCGTCGGTGCCGAAGGTGAAACGCCCGGGCGGCGCGACGAACCGGTTGCACCAATTGCCGAAACTGTCGCGATAGCTTTCGATCGGCACCGGCGGGTTGGAAATCAGGAAATCCGGCCGCTCGAGATCGGAGGCACGCGAATAATGCACATTCAGCATCGCGATGAGCGGCGTTTCCTGCGGAAAGTCGAAGCTCATCTCGCAGCCGATGTGGATTCGCATTGTCGTCCTGACGGCCTGCCTGACGATCACCCGGCGAAGCTCGGGTCGATGCTGCAGTGCGAAAATGACCATCGCACGGACCGTCATGGTTTACGAGCAAATTAGAAACCGGTTGAAAGCGATCCGGCGACGCCGGCAACGGTCGCTAACCCCTTGCGGTCGGGCGGTTCTCTTGTTTCACTTGGCGTCCCACATCAGGAGGAACGAATCATGGCTAAAGGTGCGATGAAGGCAGGCAAGGAAGCCCGCAAGCCGAAGAAGGACGCCAAGAAGCCCGCTCCGGCTCCCGCGCTGAAGGCGCCGCCGGTCAAGGCGATGAAGCTCAAGGACAAGTAGGTCCGGCGATCCACTTCGCAATAAGGGTTACGGCCGGCGACACTGTTGCCGGCCGCTGTTGATCGAGCGCTCGAAGTTCCTATATTGGCATGGCGGGGACGACCTCGCGCTTCCCCAAAATCCGGACGGGACGACCCGCCATTGTTTGACTGATCGTCGGACGCCGAAAATCGCTTTTCGGTCCGATGCTCTGATGGAGCGTTGTCGATGTCGCGGATTCTTCTCTTTTTCGCCGGCCTGTTCGAGATCGGCTGGGCAATCGGCCTCAAATACACAGATGGCTTCTCGAAGCTGGTGCCGACCGTGCTGACCGTTGCCTCTATGGTCGTCAGCCTCACTCTGCTCGGCCTGGCGCTGAAGGCGCTGCCCGTCGGCACCGCCTATGCGGTGTGGACCGGCATCGGCACCGTCGGTACGGCACTGCTCGGCATCTGGCTGCTCGGCGAACCAGCCACCGCGATCAGGCTGGCCTGCATCGCGCTCATCGTCTGCGGCATCATGGGGCTGAAGTTCGCCGCCTGACGGTCTTTTGGTTTGCGCATGTCGTCCTCTCAGAACCGGGACCAATATTTGGGCGACGGACAAACACCTTCAGGGCCGCTGTGAGGCGACCCTGATTGTCGAAGCTGGCTGCTTCGGTAATCCTGAGGCTAGCGGGCGGAGAAGCCCGGCGGCGTCCTGCCGGTGCGCTGCTTGCGTGCCGCATAACGCGCGTCACGCTTGGCCTTGCGTTCGGCTTCGTCGGCCAGAAAACGGGCGATGCGCTCGTTCTCTTCGGATTCCCGAATCTTGGCCTCAGCCTGTGCAGCTTCCTCGGCGGCGATACGTGCCGCTTCGGCTGCTGCCTCGCGCTCGGCCTTCTCGACCGCTTCGCGTGCCAGCTTCTCCTGCTTCAGCCGAGCCTTTTCAGCCTCGCGGATTTCGCGGGCCGCAAGGATCGCCTTGCGTTCAGCCTGCCGTGCCAGCACAGCAGGATCATCCGCCGCCGGCTTTGCCTTGAAGCGCTCGAGGAGCGCCTTCTTTGCCTCGTTTGCGGCATTGCGCCGCTCGAAAACGTCTTTTTCCCTGTAGATAGCCAAGTCCACTTCCCTGAAGTCAATTCGCGACGCTTACATACGCGCGAAAACCGAGAGTTCAAGCGCCAAAACGGCATGGCAGCCATGAAATTGTCGGCTGTTGCACTCGGGAGACGCCTTTGGAGCAATTTCAGGGAAAGTGTGAAACGGTTTTCCGGGAAAAGCGCGCAGCGCTTTCCCTTGGGAATTGCGACGAAGAGATTGAACCGAAAACGACATGCACTGTTCACCGTCGCGCCTCTGGCGGCGAGGTTGGCGGATGGCTACGTCTAGCGGCAAATTCCAACACCAGGATGACATTAGATGGAACTCGGTCTCTACACCTTCGCCGACGTCAGCCCGCAGCCGGGCCCCGGCGCCATCGGCCCGCATGAGCGGCTGCGCAACCTGATCGAGGAGGTTGAGTTGGCCGATCAGGTCGGCCTCGACGTCTTCGGCCTCGGCGAGCATCACCGGCCCGACTATGCCGCCTCCGCACCGGTCGTGGCCCTGGCCGCGGCCGCCGAGCGCTCGAAGCGCATCAAGCTGACCAGTGCCGTCACCGTTCTGTCTTCCGATGACCCGGTGCGCGTTTTTCAGCAGTTCGCCACGCTCGACCTTCTGTCGGGCGGCCGCGCCGAGATCATGGCCGGGCGCGGCTCGTTCATCGAATCCTTCCCGCTGTTCGGTTACAACCTCGAGGACTATGACGAACTGTTCGCCGAAAAGCTCGATCTGCTGCTTGCCATCCGCGACAGCGTGAAGGTTACCTGGTCCGGCAATCTGCGCGCGCCGATCAACGATCGCGGCGTTTATCCCCGGCCGTTCCAGGACAGGCTACCGGTCTGGATCGCCATTGGCGGCACGCCGCAGTCT
>NZ_RZTF01000192.1:0-11817 GCF_004023175.1 Mesorhizobium sp. M7A.F.Ca.MR.362.00.0.0 | reverse complement strand
GTGCAGAAGCCAACCACAATGCCCTGGGGCAATCGCTCGCTGCTGTTTCGCGACCCCGATGGCAATCTGGTGAATTTCTTCACGCCGGTGACCGCCGAAGCGATCAAGAAATTCGACAGGTAGGGCGGAAGCGGCGCCGCTGGCCAAAGCCGCCCTACTTCTGGTTCCATTTCCGGATGACCGGCTCGCTCAAATCATGCTCGTAGCCGAGCACGCTGATGCTGGCTGTTTCGAGCACAAGCAGCGCGCCGCCTTCGGGCGGCAGGCCAATCCAGCGCGCCGCCAGCACGCGCAAGAAATGCGCGCTGGAAAACACCAATATGCCGGCATTGGCCTCGCGCAGCCCGGCGATAATCCTGTCGGCCCGCGCGCCGACATCGGCCGCCATCTCGCCCTTTGGACAACCATCGCGAAACACATTCCAGCCGGGGCGCTCGGCCAGGATCTGTTTTGTCGTCAGCCCCTCATAGGCGCCGTAGTCCCATTCCTGCAGATCGTCCTTCTTGACGCTCTGCGCGTCGAAGCCGGCCAGTACGCTGGTGTTGTAGGCGCGCTGCGACGGGCTCGACCATACGGCCGAAAAAGACAGCCCCTTGAGCCTATCGGCGACACCCCGCGCGGCGGCCTCGCCAACCGGGGTCAACGGCATGTCGGTGCGACCGGTATGCTGCCCCGAAAGGCTCCATGCCGTCTCACCATGCCGGACCAGATGGATTTGGGGATACGCGTTGCTCATGGAATGCCTTTCAGTGTCGCCAGCACCTTACGCGACGATGCGGCAAAGGGGAATCCGCTTGGTACAAAACTGCGTGGTCGCCTGGCCTTGATCGGCGGCGGGCCGGCCCTGTGATCGGCCCGAGGCCGCAACTATATCAAGGCCAGGCCTCCACAAGGCTCCCGCCACCACAAGGGCACGGGCCCTTGCACAACAAGTCGAGATCGTCATGTACAAACATCTGCTCATCGCCACGGACGGATCGGAACTGGCCGACAAGGGCGTTACTCACGGCCTAACGTTGGCCAAGGGCCTCGGCGCTGCTGTCACCTTCGTCACCGTCTCGGAACCATTCCCGATCTTCGCCTTGGGCGGTGCCATGGCCGGCTATGCCGCCGGCAACGAACTGGCTGCCTACAAGGAAGAGGCGGGACGACACGCTAAGGAAGTGCTCGACAAGTGCAAGGCGTCGGCGAACGCCGTCGGCGTCTCCGCGGAGGTCGTGCATGTCGAGGACAAGCGGCCCGCCGAAGCCATCCTGGAACTGTCGCAGGCCCTGGGCTGCGACCTGATCGTCATGGCTTCGCACGGCCGCCGCGGACTGGGCAAGCTGCTTCTCGGCAGCCAGACGGCGGAAGTGCTGTCCTACACGGAAATCCCGGTTCTGGTGGTGCGATAGGGCGTTTTTCCGGGCTGGAACTGACTTTCGGAATCATGCTCAAATAACAGCCGGAGACCATCCCGGCGCGGCTGTCGTGCGCCAACATTGTTCGACCGCGCCGGAGAAAATTGACGAATGGCGGACGAGGGTCGCACCAGGATAATTCCCAGCGGAATGCCGCAGTCGGCCGCCATGCTGGCCGACGTCAAACGGGCGATGGCGACCACCGCAAGCCTCAACCGCTTGACCTTCAACGACGCGGCTGAAGTCCGGACCCTGTTCAGCGAACTCATTGGCAGGAAGGTCGACGACAGCTTCCTGCTGATCCCGCCCTTCTACACGACCGGCGGATCCGATATCCGCGTCGGGCGCAACGTCTTCATCAATCAGAACTGCACCTTTTATGATCTTGGCGGGCTCGACATCGCCGACGATGTCATGATCGGGCCGAATGTCAGCCTCATCACCTCGGGCCATCCCCTCGAACCGTCGCGGCGTCGCGTCTTCACGACCGCAAAGCCGATCGTGATCGAACGCAATGTCTGGATCGCGGCCGGCGCGACGGTCATCGGCGGCGTGACGGTGGGCGAAAACTCGGTTGTCGCGGCGGGTTCCGTGGTCACTAGGAACGTTCCCCCGAACACGCTTGTCGGGGGAAACCCGGCCAACGTCATCAGGTCGATTGCCGAATGAGGGCGCGACTTTTCATCGGGCGGCCGGACCGACAGATCGTAGTGACATCGTCGCTATGCTATGCTGTTAACGCAGGGAAGGAGCCCATTCATGCGCAAGGACTTCATGCTTGAAGCGTTGCAGCGTGCCACTGAAGACACGTTGCTCAACCGCGACATCTTTGCTGTCGAGCCGGATGTCTACGCCGCTTTTCTGGAACGTCTCGACGCGCCGCAGCATCCGAACCACCGGTTGCGCCGCACCATGACGACAAAGCCTCCGTGGGACGCTGCATGACGCTGATGATCACGCTCCGCGCCAATCCCCACCGGCCGCTTAGGATGCCGAAGATCAGAGCGCGGCCTCCAAGACCAGATACCCGCCCAGCATCAGCAGCCCGGCGAAGAACACCGTGCGAAACGTCTCGACGCTCATCGCCTGGCGCAGCGCCTGGCCGGCGAACATGCCGGCGAGCGCCGGCGCAAGCGCCAGGACCGATCCCGCCAGTTGCATTGTCGGCGATGCGAACGCGCCTGCCTTGAACAACCCAAGGGCAAGAGCCGCCGTCGACACGGTGAAGGACAGGCCGAGCGCTTGGATGAGGTCTTCCCGGCCCAGCCGCAGCGATTGCAGATAGGGCACGGCCGGGATGACGAAGACCCCGGTGGCGCCGGTGACCAGCCCGGTCGCCACACCGACCAGCGGTGATACCAACGCCTCGTGGCGCGCCGGCGTGGTGAAGCCAAGCTTGAGCAGGCCGAGAATGGCGTAAAGCACCAGCGCCGCACCGAGCCCGGCCGAGGCAACGCCAGAGTGTGTGCCGGTGAGCAGGCCGGCCCCGGCGACGGTGCCAAGCACGACGCCGGCCATCATCGTCCACAACCGCTTGCACAGCCCGCCGAAGGATGGGCCGGTGAACAACTGCCAAAGATTGGTGACCAGCGACGGAATCAAGAGCAGGGCAGCCGCCTGCGCCGGCGACATCGTTACCGCCAGCAGCCCCATCGCCACGGTCGGCAGCCCCATGCCGACGACACCCTTGACGAAGCCCGCGGCAAGGAAGACCGCGCCGACCCAGGCGATGACGCCGACGCTCAGCACGGTCGTTCCTCCGGGGTGCCGCTTCGATCAGTCATGCAACAGCATGTCCGCCGCATCATCGTCGGGTGCGGGTTTTGCAGGCGTTGCTTCATGGTGGACAGGGGCAGCCATCGCCACGCAACCGCGCTGGCCGGGCTCCGCTCGCGCCATGGCAAGCGAGGCCACCGCGATCGCAAGCACGATCGCCGCGCTTTCAAGTATGCCGGGTCCATGCCGGCCTGTCGCCTTTTCGCTCATCGCGCATCTCCATCGCAAAAGATTTGACTGACATGCCGGCCGCCCACAATGTGGAAATTACGCCGTCAGCCTTCGCCTGCGCCGAAGGCTGAAACCCTGCAGGAGAAGAAAGATGCGCTTCGATCTTACCGATCTCCGGCTGTTCCTGCTGGTCGCCGAGCGCGGCAGCATCACCCATGGTGCCGAACTTGCGGGGCTGGCGCTCGCCTCCGCCAGCGCCCGCATCAAGGGCATGGAGGAAAGCCTCGGCGCGCCGCTTTTAGAGCGGCGGCGGCGCGGCGTGGTGCCGACGGCCGCCGGGCAGGCGCTGCTGCACCATGCGCGGGCGGTGCAGAACCAGATCGAGGCGATGGCCGGCGACCTCGGCGCCTATGCCACGGGCTTGCGCGCCCGCGTGCGGCTGATGGCCAACACGGCCGCCACCAGCGCGCTGCTGCGCGACATGCTGCCGGCCTTCCTCGTCGCGCATCCCGGCATCGACATCGACCTCGACGAGCGCCCCAGCCACGAGATCGCAGAGGCGGTGGCAAGCGGTGCCGCCGATCTCGGCATCGCCGCGACCTGGGCCGGCCTTTCGCATCTGGAGCAGAAGCCGTTCTTCATCGACAGGCTCATGGTGATCGCCGCGCGAGACTGGCCCGACCTCGAAGGCAATACGGCCAACCTCGGCGACCTGCTCGGCGAAGCCTTTGTCGGCCTGAGCGCCGGCCATCCCTTGCAGGAGCACATCACCCGTCAGGCCGCCCGCCTTGGCGGCCATCTGCACTTCCGCATCCGCGTGCCCGGCCTCGACAATGTCTGCCGGCTGGTCGCCCAGGGCGCCGGCATCGCCATCGTGCCCGAAAGTGCCGCGCGCCGCTCCGCCCGCACGCTGCGCAGCCTACGGTTGACCGACGACTGGGCAACACGCCAGCTCAACCTCTGTGCCCGCCGCTTCGAGGATCTGACGCCACAGGCAAAACTGCTGGCGGAGGCGCTGGTGTGAAGTCGCGCTCTACGGCGCTTTGCCCATGGAGCGTAGCGCGTTGATCGCAGCGAGGTATTCGATGAAATGCTTTGGGCAATCGCTTAGCACGAGCCGATAGAGCGGCAACGTCTCGTCGTCACGATGCTGCAGCCGCTGGAATTCCGCTGTGTAGAAATTGGCTTCGCAGACCTGCTCGTTCCTGATGGTTGCATCCGGATCATCAGCCGCCTTCAGTGTCACTTCAGGCGCCTGGTCACCCAGCAGCATGCGGACCAGCGGCGCCGGCCATTTCGTCATGTCGAGCTTTGCCACGCGCAGGATGCTCGACTGCCCGTTGCGGCGCCGGGCAAGGTCCACCCAGATTGCGGAATACGCATCCTGGGGCTGCATTTGGGCGGACTTCTCCAGATCGGCCTGTGCCTTGGCGGCCGGACCAAAGTAGAATCCGGCAATGCCGCGACTTTGATAGAAACCCGCGAATTTTGGGTTTCGACGAACAGCCTCGTTGAAGTTGGCGAAGGCCTCGACATAGTCTGTCTTGTACATACTGGCGATACCCAGCGCTTCGTAGGCGCTGGGATAGTTCGGCGCATAGTGCAACGCCTGAGTGCAATCATTGATCGCGCGATTGTTTTTCGCCATGTACAGCCACACGTAACAGCGCCCGAGATAGGCGGCGGCATCTTCAGGATTGAGGAAGATCGCTTGATCATAGTCCGCGATGGCGGTGTCGTATTTGCCTTTATCGCTCCAGGCCGCGGCACGGTTCCTGTAGGCGCCAGCATAGCCGGCATCTATTGCGATCGCGAGATTGTAATCTGATATGGCGTCATCGTATTTATGCCTGGATGCCCAGACGAGGCCCCTGCTGTCGTAGGCTTGCACATAGCCTGGATTGATGGCGATCGCGTAATCGTAGTCCGCCAGCGCAAGATCATACTCGCCTTTGTACGACCAGACCCGACCCCGATTGGTGACGGCTTCGGCATAATGGGGATTGAGGGTGATCGCCTGGCTAAGGTCGGCTAAGGCCCGGTCCGCATCATCGATGTACGACCATAGCAGACCGCGATTGTTGTAGCCGACGGCGTTTTTCGGATCGAGGCTGATCGCCTGATCGTACTCGGCAATGGCCCGCTTGTAGAACATCTTGCTCGCCCAGACATCAGCGCGGTCGCGGTAGATCGAGGCATCCTTTGGATCGAGCCTGATCGCCTGGTCATAGTCAGCAATGGCGCGAGCCTTGTCGCCTTTCTTCATCCAGATCTCGGCGCGCCGTCGAAAGGCGAGGATATGATTCGGATCGAGCGCAATCGCCTGGTCGAGGTCCGCAATGGCGCGGTCATATTCGCCGCTGCCGTCCAGTGCATTCGCTCGGTTGAAATGGGCAAGGGCTTGATCATTCACCGATACGGCCTTGTCCTCCAGCAGGCTGGTGCACACGACGATCCGCTTGGGGGCGTCGAGCTCATCGTCGCCGCAATTGTGCAGACGATTATCGGCTGCCATGACCGGCGGGCCGAATGCGAGCAGGACCGCAAGGCAAGCAAGGTAACACTGCGCCACTTTAGTCAAACGCCCATATCGATGAAGCATCATGTCAGAAAAACTTGGAACATTATTGCAGATCGCCGACCTTGTGCCAGCTTGATCGGGCAAATTCTTGACCAAGAAAATTAATATCGAAGAAATCCGGACGGGCCACGCGCCGGCGGCATGCGTCGACAGCGGGGCATCACCACCTTCAATCGCCCGATCACAACACGATTGTCCTAGTCTGCGCGCTGCCTTTCGCCAGCACGTTCGGCCGCCTGCAGGCAGACGACCTACCCAGTTCGCGTGAAAACAGCGCCTTGCTTTTCAAATATCCGTGACGTAGCTTGTTTGCACATTGGCAAAAAAATAGCCGAAGTTTTTTCCTTTTGTGAAAGACGGGGACTTTGCGGGAACATCTTGATCTGACCGATCGGCGGCTGGTCAAACAGCTGTCGCAGGATGCACAGCCGGGCATCAACCGCATCGCCGAGATGTTGGCGATTTCGGTGCCGACGGTGCGCACGCGGCTGCGCAACCTGCTCGACCGCAACCTGCTCAAGATCGTCGGCCTGCTGAACCTGACCGAGCGCCCCGAGCTGATCTCGGCCATTGTCGGCATCAATGCCCAGGGGCGCGGCCGGGCCCGCGAACTGGCACAGCGCATTTCCGAACTGCCCTTCGTCAACTCGGCTTCGGTGGTCACCGGGCGCTTCGACATCATCGTTGACGTGACGGTGGCCGGTGACGTCGCCGATCTCTATCGTGTCACTAGCGAACTGATCCCCGGCGCCGGCGAGCCCGGCGAAGTCGTGCGCAGCGAAACCTTCGTCGTCATGGCGTCCTGCAACAAATGGGTCAGCCTGCCGGAAGGCTGCTGGTCGGACGACCGCAAGGAGCCGGCATGAAGATCGCGGTACTAGGCGGCCTCGGCCTGCAAGGCCGGGCGGCAATCGCCGACCTCGTCGCCAGCGTCGGCGTCGAGGAAATCGTCTGCGTCGATACCGCAGCGGATGGCCCGGCCCGGCTTGCCGGCCTGACCGATCTTGCCCGCGTGCGCTTCGTGGTGCCTGAAGGCGCGATCGGCCCGGCGCTGGCCACTGTGCTTGACGATGTCGACGCCGTCATCGACCTGTTGCCTCAGCCGCTGATGCGCCAGGCGGTGCAGGCCGCGATCGCCACGCGCACGCCGCTGGTCACCACCAATTACGCCAAGTCGATCGCCGACCTGGCGCCAGCCGCCGAACAGGCCGGCGTCTCGATCATGACCGAATGCGGGCTCGACCCCGGCATCGACCTCGTGCTGTACGCGCGCGCCGCCAGGCAGTTCGATTCGATTTCCTCGATCGATTCCTATTGCGGCGGCATCCCCGAGCCGAAGGCGATGGCCAAGCCGCTGTGCTACAAGGTGAGCTGGAATTTCGACATGGTCCTGGTCAGCCAGAACCGCGACAGCGTGATGATCGAGGACGGAAAACGCGTCGCGGTGCCGGCCGGTCAGCAGCACGACAATCCGTTCATCCATGAAATCGAGGTTGCCGGCCTCGGCAAACTCGAAGCCTTCCCCAACGGCGACGCGTTGCACTATGTCGAGATGCTGGAGGCAGCCAAGGGGCTGCGCCGCTCCGGCCGCTACACGCTGCGCTGGCCGGGATGGTCGGCCTTCTGGGCGCCGTTGAAGGAGCTCGGCTTCCTCTCCGAAGACAAGGTGCCCGGCACCGGCAACAGCCCGCGCGAATTCCTCGGCCGTCTGCTCGGCCCGCAACTGCAATATGGTCCCGGCGAGAAGGACCTGTGCGTGATGCGCAATGTCTTTTCCGGCCTCGAAGACGGCCGCGCCAAGACGGTGACGTCGGACCTGATCATCGAGCGGGACCTGGCTTCGGGCCTGTTCGGCATGAGCCTCGGCGTCGGCTATCCCGCCAGCATCGTGGCGCAGATGCTCGCGCGGCGTGAGATCACCAGACCGGGCCTTTTGAACCCGCTGCTGGACGTGCCCGACATCAGGTTCTTCGACGAACTGGCCAAGCGCGGCATCACGGTTTCCGAGACGGTGGCACGGGACTGAGGCAGGAAGATTTTCGAACGGTGGCTGCCGTCGGCAACGGCGCTGCCGCTCAAAAAGCACCCCAAAGGGTGAAAAACAACGTGGAACAATAAAACAAGGAGGAATACCGAAATGAAGATTGCCAGATTTTTCATCGCCGGGCTTGCACTCGCCGGGCTCACTGCCGCTGCCAGTGCCGGTACGCTCGACGACATCACCAAGCGCGGCGAGTTGCGCGTCGCCGTGCAGACTCAAGGACCGCCCTTCTCGCTGGTTGGCGCCAACGGCGAACGCACCGGCAGTTCGGTCGAACTGGCCGAACTGATGGCCAAGGAAATGGGTGTGAAAATCACGTTCCTCGACTTCGACTGGGATGGTCTGATTCCGGCGCTGTTGTCGGGTAAGGCCGACCTTCTGGTCGCCGACATGACACCGACGCTGGCGCGTGGCATGAAGGTCGCCTTCACCACGCCTTACATGTACACCGGCAGCACCGTCTTCACCAAGGCCGACAGCAAGTTCAAGACCACTGAGGACTGCAAGGCCAAGGGCACCAAGATCGCCGTGCTGCTCGGCGCCACCGGCGAGAAGGAAGCCAAGAAAGCCTTCCCCGACGCCGACATCAAGAGCTACAAGGGCGGCGGTCCGCTGCTGCTCGACGCCGTCAACAACGGCCAGGCCGATTGCGGCGTCAACGACGTCTCGGCGGTCAAGGGCCAGTCGACCGCCTATCCGGCCGGCAGCTTCACCATCATGCCGGACCTGTTGTCGAAGGAGCCGCTTGCCTTCGCCACCCGCTATGACGAGCCGGACCTGCTGATCTGGATGAACCTGTTCCTCAACCAGGTCACCATCGATGGTCGCCTGCAGAAGAACCTCGACTACTGGGTCAATTCCGACGCCTGGAAGAAAGACCACTAAGCAGCGATAAAACCCAGGCGGTTTCGCGCGCGTCTCAAGCGCCGCGAAACCGCCTGGAATTTTCGCTTCATCCGTCGTTTCCTGCACTCTGGGGATTGCACCCAACGATGCTCGAAAATTTCAGTTTCCGCACCATCATCGAATACCTGCCGCTGTTCGGACAGGGCCTGATCACGACCGTCTGGCTGTCGGCGCTGTCCTTTGTAGGGGCGCTGATCGTCGGCATTGTGCTCTGCGCCATGAACCTGCAGCGCGGCTGGCTGTTTCGCGTGCCGGCCAAGGCCTATATCGACGCCGTACGCGCCACACCCTTGCTGGCGCAGCTCTATTTCCTCTATTTCGGCCTGCCCCGGCTCGGCTTCGTCCTGCCTGAGCTGGTCGTCGGCATTCTCGCGCTGTCGCTCAACAGCGGCGCCTATATCGCTGAAATCATTCGCGCCGGCATCCTGTCGATCCCACGTGGCCAGGTCGAGGCCAGCGTCGCTTCGGGCATGACCTATGTCCAGCGCATGCGTCTGGTCGTCCTGCCGCAGGCCTTCAAGGTGACGATCCCGCCGCTGCTTGGCCAGGCCATCGTGCTGGTCAAGGATTCCGCCCTTCTGTCGCTGATCTCGGTTTCCGAACTGACGCGCGCCGGCCAATTGCTCGCCTCCGACCGCTTCATGCCGGCCGAAGGTTTCCTCACCATCGCCGCCTTCTACCTGCTGCTGTATTACGGACTGAAAGGACTGGCTGGCGTCTCCAGCCGCTGGCTCGGCACGGCGGGGGCGCGGACATGATCTGGCAACAACTGCAAAGCCTCGCCGGCTCTTATCCGCTGGCCCTGCGCGGCCTCGGCATGACCGTGATGCTGTCACTGATCAGCCTGGTGCTCGGCACCCTGCTTGGCTTCGGCCTCGGCATTCTGCGGACCGGCGGCAACCGGCTGATCTCGGGCTTGATCGGGGCCTGGGTCGACCTGATCCGCGGCACGCCGTTCCTGGTGCAGATCTTCCTGATCTTCTTCATCCTGCCTGAGTTCGGCATCGAACTCGATGCCTTCACCGCCGGCATCATCGCGCTGACCAACCTCGCCGCCTGCTTCATCTGCGAGATCGTCGTTGCCGGCATCCGCTCGGTGCCGACAGGTCAGGTCGAGGCGGCGCTGGCGTCCGGCCTGTCGCGCTTGCAGCGCATGCGCCAGGTGGTCCTCCCACAGGCGATGCGCATCGTGCTGCCGCCGCTGGTCGGGCAGTATGTGCTGCTGATCAAGGATTCTTCTGTCGTCTCAGCGATCGGGCTCACCGACCTCACCCGGGTTGGCTGGCTGGTGGTGCAGCGTGTGCCCAACGGCCTGCTGGTCTTCTTCCTCGTCGGCGTCGGCTATTTCATCGTCTGCTATCCGCTGATCATGCTGGCCCGCCGGCTGGAGCAGCGCATGGGCGCGGCGCATGGCGAGGTGCAGTTGTGACTTCCAACCCCAAAGGTCCAGAAAACATGACCAAAACGGGCCTTGCCAAAACCGGCATGATCGACTTTCGCGGCGTCAACAAATGGTTCGGCACGCTCAATGTGCTCAAGGATATCACGCTCAGCGTCGAGCCGCGCGAAGTGGTCGTCGTCTGCGGCCCGAGCGGCTCGGGCAAGAGCACGCTGATCCGCTGCGTTAACGGCCTGGAGGCGATCAAGGACGGCGACCTCGTCGTCGACGGCCAACGCCTGGGCGACCCCGCCACCAACATGACGCAGCTGCGCACCGAGATCGGCTTCGTCTTCCAGTCGTTCAACCTCTACCCGCATAAGACGGCACTCGAAAACGTCACGCTCGCCCCCATCCATGTCCGCAAGATCCCGCGCGCCGAGGCTGAAAAAGCAGGCCGCGAATTGCTGGCCAAGGTTGGCCTCGCCGACAAGGTCAATGCCTATCCCGCACAGCTCTCCGGCGGCCAGCAGCAGCGCGTGGCGATCGCGCGTTGCCTCGGCATGCGGCCCAAGATCATGCTGTTCGACGAGCCGACCTCGGCACTCGACCCGGAGATGATTTCCGAAGTGCTCGACGTGATGGTGGCGGTCGCCGAGGAAGGCATGACCATGATGGTGGTGACACACGAGATGGGCTTTGCCCGCAAGGTCGCCCAGCGCGTGGTGTTCATGGACGCCGGCGCCATCGTCGAAAGCGGCACGCCGGACGAGTTCTTCTCACACCCCAAGACCGACCGCAGCCGCGCTTTTCTGAGCAAGATTCTCAGACATTGAGGCGCGGTCAGGCCGCCTCTTCCGGATTGCCGCCAATGGCGAACGCAACCCGGCCGCGGCGCCTCAACAGCGCGATGGCGAGGAAGGCGATCACGCCGCTCGCGGCGACGACCACCAGCACCCACAGCGAATTGGCGACGGATGTCCGCGCCATCATGAAGGCGAGCGCGAACGGCGCGAAGGCCGAGGTGAACTGGCGGGCAGCGCTCGCCCATCCGAGCCGCGCGCCATAGCCTTCGCGGCCGAAGAGTTCGAGCGGCAAGGTGCCGCCGACGATGCTGGTGAGGCCGGAGCCGAGGCCGAACAGCAACACGAACAGGAAGGCGCCGGGCAGCCATGGCGTCGTCAGGAGGAGTGCGCACAGCCCGGCTGTGATCAGCGATGCGGCGATGACGGCAAGGTGCGTTTGCTGCAGGCGGCCGCCAAACAGCATGTTGATCAGCCGGCTGGCGACCTGCGCCGGTCCGAACAGGGTCGAGACGAAGAGGCCTGCGGTTCCGAGCCCCAGCGCCGCCGTCAGCGGCACCATGTGGATGAGGATCGCCGACAGCACGAAGCCCTCGGTGGCGAACCCCGCCAGCATGAGCAGGAATGCGGCCCGGTCGCGCCGCGCATCGAGCGGCGCGCCCGCTTCCGGGGCCGGCCCGCGCTCCTGGCTCGCGGCCGTGGCGTGGCGGCGCGACAGGCGCATCAGCCAGGCGTGGATCGGCAGGCAGAGGCCGAGATTG
>NZ_RZTF01000191.1:2512-11820 GCF_004023175.1 Mesorhizobium sp. M7A.F.Ca.MR.362.00.0.0 | reverse complement strand
GACCGAGATAGATCTGCAGCGCAATCGCGGCAATGGCGACGCGAAACAGCACCAGCACCAGCGGGGGGAGTTCCGCCACCGCGATGCGCGCGAAGAAGAACGAGCCGCCCCAGATCGCGCCGAGCAACAGGAGTTGCCCCCAATCCTTGAGCACCATCGGCCCGCGTGGTGCGGATGTCGCGGCCATTGCCATGTGAGTCGCCCTCCCAGACGTATGCCAGTCAGGCAGAAGCCATATCCGGTTCGGAGACAAGGGCCACCCGAAACGTGATTGAGGCAAACGCCTGCCGCCAAGACCTAGCGCCCCAGCGTCAGCCGTACGAGACACAGAATTGTTTTCATTAGCCGCTAGCTTGGATTAATTGTGCGCAGGCTAGATCAAGGATTCGTCGATGCAGCGATTCGAGAATGCCCGCGAGGCGGCACTGGCGCTTCGCCCGGACGATCCCGTCTATTGCTTCCGCCCGCAGGTGCTGATGGCGGATGCCAGGCAATTCATGGGCATGTTCCCGGGCAAGACCGCCTATGCGGTCAAGACCAATGGCGAGCAGATCGTGCTGAAGACGCTGGTCGAAGCCGGCGTCAAGGCTTTCGACGTCGCTTCGCCGGGCGAGTTCGCTGCCGTGCGTGCCGTCTCTCCCGATGCCGAGATGCTCTACATGCATCCGGTCAAGGCGCAGTCGGACATCAAGCTGGCGCTGGAGAAATACGCCATCCGCGTGATTTCGCTGGATCACGAGGACGAGATCACCAAGCTGACGCGAGTGGTGCGGGCGCTCGACATCGATCCGGGCGCGATCAGCGTGTTCGTGCGGGTGCAGACCAAGGGCCATGCCGCTTACGAGCTGTCGAAGAAGTTCGGCGCCGGGCCGGCCTACGCCGTCGAACTTGCCGAGCGGCTGAACCGTACCGGCTACAAGGTTGGCCTGTGTTTTCATGTGGGCAGTCAGATCGAGGATCCCGACACCTATGAGCGGGCGCTGGCCTCCGCCGATTGGGTGCGCAACCGGCTGACCTTCGATATTGCCGGGCTCGACGTCGGCGGCGGTTTCCCCGCCGAATACGGCCATGACCCCAACCGCAAGCAGATCGAGATGCCGTCGCTCGGCCAGATCATGTCGCGGCTTTCGGGCGATCTGAAAGAGTATCAGTTCGACCAGATGCCGCTGGTGGCCGAGCCGGGCCGCGTGATCGTGGCGCGCTGCCTGTCGCTGATCGTGCGGGTGCTGCTGCGCAAGGGCAAGCGGCTCTACATCAATGACGGCATCTGGGCGTCGCTGTCGGATTCATGGACCGGAAAGATCACGCTGCCGGCCCGCTTCATTCCTGATCCGGCGATCCGCTCGCGCAATGGCGAGGAGAAGAACATCGTGCCGTTCAAGGTCTGCGGCGCGACCTGCGATTCCGTCGACATCCTGTCGCGGCCGTTCTGGCTGCCGGAAACGGTCGATACCGGCGACTGGATCGAGATCGGCCATATCGGCGCCTATTCGCTCTCGCTGCGGACCCGCTTCAACGGCTTTTACCCCGACACCTTCGTCGAGGTGACGACGCCGTTCGACGAGGGCGACGCGCCACAGGGGTTTGCCAGTTTGGAGACGATGGCGGATTAGGGAATAGGGAATAGGGAATAGGGAATAGGGAATAGGCACTGCTTCGGAGTAATTTTCTACTGCCTACTGCCTACTGCCTACAATTTCCCCAGCAGCTCCGGCGTCGGCCAGCCATCCACCGGCAGGCCTAGCCGCATCTGCTCCTTGCGGATCGCCTCGCGGGTGTTGGTACCCAAAATGCCGTCGACAGTGCCGACATCGTAGCCCCTGGCCTCCAGCTTGGTCTGCAGCGCCTTCATCTGCTCGTTGTTGAGGCCGGTCTCGGGATTGCGCGGATCGAACTGTTTTTCTCCCGCCAACCTGGCGGCGAGGTTGGCCGCGGTCAGCGCATAGGTGAAGGACTGGTTCCACTCGAGATAGACGTCGAAATTGTCATAAGCGAGGAAGGCGGGCCCCTTACGGCCCATGGGCAGCGCCAAGCCTGCCTTGAGGCCGTTGTCGACCAGCGGCGCGCCGCTGGGGTAGGTGACGCCCCATTGCGCCCACTGCGACAGCGGCAGCTTGTTGGTGCGACCGGTCTGGTCCCACGGCATGTCTTCGGGCACGCGGACTTCCTGGATCCAGGGCTGGTCGCGTTTCCAGCCGCGCGACAGCACTTTGTTGGCGGTGGTCATGATCACATCGGGCACGCTGCCGCGCAGGTCGATCTTGCCGTCGCCGTCGCCGTCGACGCCGCGTGCCAGATAATCTGAGGGCAGGATCTGCGTCTGGCCGATCTCGCCGGCCCAGGCGCCCCTGACATCGGCCGGCAGCACGCCGCGATCGATCAATTGCAGAAGCGGTATCAACTGAGGCCGAAACAGTTGCGGGCGGCGGCAATCATGCGACAGCGTCACCAGGGCGCTCAGCGTGTGGAAGTCGCCCTGCACGGCGCCGAAATCGGTCTCCAGCGCCCAGAAGGCGGCGATGATCGGCGCCTGAACGCCGAACTGCTGGTCGGCGCGGGCGAAGACATCCGCGTATTTCTTCATGTTCGCCGCACCTTGCTTCAGGCGATAGGCCGAGATCATGCGGTTGGAAAACTCGACAAAGGTTTGGGTGAAGACGCCCTGGGCGCGGTCGCGTGCCAACACCTTGTCGTCGAAGGTTGCCGCTTCAAGGGCGTCGAGACCGGCAGTGCCGACGCCGGCCGCCTTGGCTTCCGCGGCGACGCCCTGCTTCCACGTCTCGAAGTCGCCGCCGCATTCCTGCGCCATCGCCGGCAAGGCCGTGGCACACAGGGTCAGCGCAGCCGCGAGGACTTTGGAACGCAGTCGCATCAGCTTCCTCTCGAAACGAATAGCGGGCAGTTGTTGTGCTCCCCCCGGAGGCCCAACGCCCTGAATTGCCGGCGGTTGCACTTTTCACCGCTGGCTGTGTCGAAAAGCAGGCGGCAGGCCCGGTGTCAACGGTTCTTGTGCCGCAGCCCCTTATTCCGCCGGCTTCTCTGCCGTTGCACCGGTGTCAACAGTGTTCTGCGGAGCTTCTTATCTCGGACGGGCTCGCTGCCGTTGCGCCGGTTCAACGGAAGCTCTGCTGGAGTGATTGATCCAGGGCGGTGCTGCCGTTGAACCGGTTCAACGGAAGCTCTGCTGGAGTGATTTGATCCATGGCGGTGCTGCCGTTGAACCGGTGTCAACGGGTGTTCTGCCGCAGCCACTTGTTCCAGGTGGCTTCACTGCCGTTGAAGACGTTGATGTCGGCCTTGCCGGTCATGCCCGGAATGATCCCGGTTCCTGTGTACTGCCAGAATGTGAAGGGGTGGCTGCCGTATTTCTCACGTGGATGGCCGGCGACAGAACGCAGCCAGTACGGATAGCCGCGAAACCCCGCCAGGCCGTTGTCGTCGAAGAAGTCGACCGAGGTGTAGATGATCGGCTTCTTGCCGTAGTGGCGTTCGACGATCTCGAGGAAGGTGGTCATCTCCGCGCGCACCGTGGCGGCGTCGGGACGCAGCCTGCAGGTCGGCGATTGTGGGTTCCATTCCATGTCGAGGACCGGCGGCATCGCCGAGCGATCGACGGGGACGTTGCGGATGAACCAGCGCGCCTGCACGGCAGCCGGGGTGCAGAAATAGTAGAAGTGATAGGCGGCGCGGGGAACGCCCGTAGCTTTGGTCCGGGTCCAATGCTCGTTGAAGTATTCATCGAAGCGATCGCCGCCCTCGGTCGCCTTGATGAAGGCGAAGGAGATGCCGCTGGCCTTGGCCGCCGGCCAGTCGACCGAGGTCTGGTATTTGGAAACATCGGTGCCGTGGACGGCATAGTTCCACGGCGCGCCGCTTTCCCATTCATGCGGCTTGGAATCGGCAAAGCGCGGCGCCCGGACAGTGACCGTCGGGCTGCTCGACGCCGACGGCGACAGCGGCGAGAGATCGTCCACCGTCGAGCAAGCGCCAAGCAGCGCTAGCAGAATGAGGCCCGCAAGACGGCGCATCGCAATTCCCGAGCCGGATTCAGCCGGTCGCTGATGGGTCTATACCTGATGGCCAGCTTGTGATTGGGCCCCCTCCGAGCGATCGCCCCACAGCATCGCTCAGCATATCCTGTGATCGCCGATCATGGTTGATAATCCGTTGATGGCGCTCGACAAGCTTTGTGATTTGCGGAAGCAATGGCGGCAAATCGATGACATAAGGGTCGCGCAGAGCCGGAGGGAAATAAATGCGGATCGTGGTCAAGATCGTCAAATGGCTGCTTGGCCTGATCGTTCTGGCGGTCGCCGCGCTTTTTGCCTGGCTTTATATCGCGCCGCCGGAGTTGATCAGGGTCGGCTCGGGCTACTCGGCCAAGATCGTCTGTTCGAACGTCTTCATTGCCGGCCGCGATCCCAATGAGGTGCTCGCCGTCGACGTGCAGGCGCCCGGGCATCCCCTGCTGCGGCTAATGCGGGTCTCGGTGGACAAGAACAGGGGAACGGTGTCTGCCGGCCTGTTCGGTTTCCTCGGCAAGAGCGTCGCCGTAGCCCGCGACGGGCTTGGCTGCGCTTCGGTTCCGGACGGCGATGTCGGCAAGGCGCGGCGGACCGCGATCCAGGCCGAGCCGTCAGCAGCCACCAGGGGCGACCTGTGGCCGGAAGGCGAGCGGGTCGAGGCATCACAGGATCCGATTGTTGCCAAACTGCTTGACGATGCGGCGCTGACCGGCACCGGCATGCGGGCGGTGGTGGTGGTCAAGAATGGCCGCATCGTCGCCGAGCGCTATGGCGACGGCTTTTCCGCCAAGACGCCGCTGCTCGGCTGGTCGATGACGAAGACGGTGAACGCCGCCATCGTCGGTACGTTGGTCAAGGACGGCAAGATGGCTTTCGACGACAAAAACCTGTTCGCGCCGTGGAAGGCGGACGGCCGCGCCGCCATCAGCCTTGCCGAGATGATGGCGATGTCGAGCGGGCTGGAGTTCAACGAGGATTATGGCGACGTCGCCGACGTCACGCGCATGCTCTATCTCGAACCTGACATGGCGAGCTTTGCCGAATCAAAGCCGCTGGCGGCCGAGGTCGGCAAAGTGTTTTCCTATTCGAGCGGTACGGCGGTGATGCTGTCGCGCCTCTGGCAGGACGCGGTCGGCGACAAGGCCAAGGCGCTGACATGGCCGCGCACCGCCCTGTTCGAGCCGCTTGGCATGCATAGCGCGGTGCTCGAGACGGACGAGCAGGGCACCTTCGTCGGCTCGTCCTATCTTTACGCGACCGCGCATGACTGGGCGCGCTTCGGCCAGTTCCTGCTGCAGGGCGGGGTGTGGAACGGCAACCAGATCCTGCCAACCGGTTTCGTCGACTGGATGCGCGAGCCGGCATCCGCCTCGAAGGTCTACGGCAAGGGTCAGTTGTGGATCGAGGCCCCGGGCGATGAGGAAAACCCCGGCGCCGGCGTCGCGGCAGGCCTGCCCAAGGACACGTATTGGATGGAAGGCCATGACGGGCAGACGGTCGCCATCATCCCTTCGGAGCAGTTGGTGGTGGTGCGGCTAGGGCTGACGCCTGCCAAGTTCGGCTACCGGCCGCAGACGATGGTGGGGGCGCTGATCAAGGCGCTGCATTAGCGCGGCGCAAACTCTTTGCTATGCAGCTGTCGCCAATGGCTTGGCGCGGTCAACTCGCGCCCGCTCGTCGGGCGAGTTCATGACCTGCCAAAGATCGCTGCGGCGCTGGACGTTCAACCAGAAGTCCGGGCTGTTGCCGAACACCCGCGCCAGAATAAGCGCGGTCGCCGCCGTCACGTTGCGGCGGTCGTTGCACAATTCGTTCACATGCTTGCGCTGGACCCCCATCGCCTCGGCCAAAGCCGCCTGCGTCAGGCCAAGCGGCTGCATGAATTCTTCCGTGAGAATTTCGCCAACCGTTGCCGGCTTGCGTGCGGTCATCAACATGTTCTCACCTCATCTATAGCTGTGGTCGTCGAGATAGATGTCCGACGCCTCACCGCGGCCGCCGTCCCAGCGGAAGATCAGCCGCCATTGCTTGTTGACGCGTATTGAATGGAAGCCTTCGAGAATGCCGCGCAGCTTCTCGAAATGATTGCTGGGCGGCACACGCAAATCCTGATCGATCATCGCGTCGTCAATCATCTGGAGCTTGCGGAACAAACGGCTTTCGAGATCGGACGGAATGTTGCGAGAATGGGTGTCTTCCACGAAGAAGGCCCGCAGCCATTCATCCCTGAAGCCGATGATCACCACATGCTTCCATTCATGTGAGATAGTGTACCGCTCTCGGGGTCATAAGGCAACGTTGATCCAACGGATCGTGGCTGCTTCGCCTTTATGTGCCTTTCCCACGGCAATATTCAGGAAGTGATCTTGATAACCGCCAGCCAGGCATAGCCGCGATAAAGCGTGCGGAAACGGAAGCTTGCGCTGGTTCGCCGAGATTCCGATTCCAGCACTTCGCGCAACGATTCACGCGGCGCGACGTGGAATTTTTTCAGCCAGCCGCGCAGCAAGGTCCGGAACCAGCCGGGCAGGCCTTCCTGCTGGCCGAAATCGATGATGTGCAGCGAACCGTTCGGCGACAGGGCGGCAAGCGCTGCCGACACAGTTTTTTCCCAGCCGGGGATCATCGACAGTGAATAGGACACGAAGACACGGTCGAAGCTATTGCGTCCGAACAGCGCCCTGGCATCGAATGCCGTGGCGTCGCCCTGGGCGAGCGTGACACGATCGAGCAGGCCCTCGCGGGCAATCGCCGCGCTGGCCGTCTCCAGCATCTCGGCCGAAATGTCGAGGCCGAAGAAACGCGCGTCGGGATAGCGACGCGCGGCCAGGATGATGTTGCGGCCGGTGCCGCAGCCGAGTTCCAGCACGGTACCGCCGGCGGGCACATCGAGCCCCGCGATCAGCCGGTCGCGGCCGAGAAGATAGTATTTGCGTGTCAGGTCGTAGATGTGGCGCTGCCAGCGGTAGACGCCGTCCATCAGTTCGGCATGGTTGGCCTTGAATTCGGGGCTGGCCGGCAACTCGCTGGTGCTCATGCGGCGCACTTCACGTAGAGATGGAAGCCGCCATAGATGGCCGAGCGATCGCGGGCCGAAAATTCGCGCGAAGCCTGGTCCTGATAATCCCACTGGTCAAGCAGCGAGCTGGAGACACGGCCCGGCAACAGGCTGGGTTCGGCGGCGGTGCGGAAGATGACGCGGGCGCCGACTGAGGCGGTGCGGGTGATTTCCGCCCACAGCGCGTTGAGCTGGCCGTCGGTCATCCAGTCCTGCGCGTCGAGCAGGACGAAGCAGTCGACGGAGCCTGCATCCTTGCCGGCGAGGAACTCGATCAGATTGGCGTGGTGGATGGCGACGCGGTCGACATTGCCGCGGATGGTCTCGTAATTCTGTTTTTCGAGATAGGCGGGCAGGGCGGCCTCGCCGGGGTTCGGATAGCGCCGGGCGAAGGCCTGCCAGGCGAAGTAGTTGTTCTCCAGCGGAAAATCGCAAGCGAGCTTTTCCAGCCGGGCTTTCAGCACGCTGGCCATGGTGCCGTCGCCAGAAGTGATCAGCGAATCGTACTGCGCCGGCGGGATGCCGAGGCCGAACAGCGAAGCCTTGCGCGATGTCGCCCATTTCAAAAGCTTCTTGTCGAAGACCGGCGCCAGCTCCTCGTTGAAGAAGCGGCGCTGCTCGCCGATGTTCTTGGCCTGCATGATGCCGGCAGGGTCGACGCCGAAGAATTTTCCCGTGCGGTGGCCCATGGCGATGAACAGGCCGAGCAGGCCGGTCTGGTAGAAATTGCGGTCGAACACAGTGATGCGCCTGATGCCGCGCCAGTTGCGGCGCTCCCAGTAGTGACGGCTGACAGGATCGAGATGCGGCGCGATGAAACGATCATACGCTTTCGAATTGTGGCTGGTGTCGGCGGCGCCGAAGAAGCGGAACAGGTCGCCCTGCGATGGCAAATGGCGCACCGCCTCCAGCTTCATGCGGTTCAGCGCGATGTGCGCGGTGTTGAGGTCGACGGCGTCGACCCGGGCCGGCGAGCGGGTGAGGTAAGCCAGAATGTTGCAGCCGCCGGAGGCGATGGTGACGACGCGGTGGCCCTGGCCAAGCTGCATCGCCTCCATGTCGACCTCGGGGTCTTCCCAGATCTGCGGATAGACGAGGCCGGAGAACAGGAAGGCGAACAACCGCTCCGAAATGCCGGCCTTCGACAGC
The DNA here is from genome assembly GCF_004023175.1 of Mesorhizobium sp. M7A.F.Ca.MR.362.00.0.0. Classification (NCBI taxonomy): domain Bacteria; kingdom Pseudomonadati; phylum Pseudomonadota; class Alphaproteobacteria; order Hyphomicrobiales; family Phyllobacteriaceae; genus Mesorhizobium; species Mesorhizobium sp. M7A.F.Ca.MR.362.00.0.0. Next base: position 3,588 of record NZ_RZTF01000191.1, on the reverse strand, counting down.
GGGCGGTTCTGGTAGACGGCAGGATCTGCGGAAACGTCCGTCATGGCAAGATGATTCCCCATTTGCTTTGCCGCAAGCGGGTAGCCCAGGGTCATGACAGGCCGGTGACAGCCTGTTGACGCCTCCTTACAACGGTAGCGCGTAAAATCAGTTGATACCTCCGCATCCGGCACCAACTTGCGCTGTCGAAGCCCATGAGACCGCCACGAACACGCCTCTTACCGCAAACCAGTTGCGCGCGCGTCATCCTCTCCAAGTGTGAAGCCCCATTGATACGGAGTGAGGCCGATCGGCACCTTGCTGTAGGATGGCATTGACGGGACGATCCCGGGCTTGAGTGACTGGTATCCCTCAAGATAGCCGTCGTTGAAGGTCTTGCTCGGGTAGGCAGGAATGTTCTTCACGATGGACATGGCGACTTCTCCTCAGAATGTTGCGGACATGCGCCTGCCTCTGGCTCGCCATGTCCGCGCCCGGCAAGCATCCTTCACCGCCGCCCGAATCCCCCCGGTGTCGGCGTCGTCAGGATGACGGCGTCGCCGGCCTGCAGCACGGTCTGGTCGCAGGCTTTCAGCACGTCGATTGTGCCGTCCTTGCGGCGGACTTTGGTCGAGCCGACCTCGCCATCGCCGCCCCCATCCAGCCCTTGCGGCGGCCGGTTGCGATGCGAGGACAGGATCGCGCATTCCATCTTTTCGAGGAAGCGGATGGTGCGCCTGGTGCCGTCGCCGGCGCTCCATTTGCCTTTGCCGCCGGATCCTTCCCGAATGTGGAAATCCTCGAGCAGAACGGGAAAGCGCAGCTCCAGCACTTCGGGATCGGTGAGGCGCGAATTGGTCATGTGGGTGTGGACGCCGGAGGTGCCGGCAAAGCCGCGGCCGGAATTCATCTGGCCGGCCGGCGAGCCGGAGCAGATCGTCTCGTAATATTGGTAGGTCTTGTTGCCGAAGGTCAGGTTGTTCATCGTGCCTTGCGCGTTGGCCATGGCGCCCATGGCGCCGAACAGCGCGTTGGTGACGTGCTGCGAGGTCTCGACATTGCCGGCGACGACGGCGGCGGGGTAGGCGGGTTTCAGC
>NZ_RZTF01000191.1:1797-2502 GCF_004023175.1 Mesorhizobium sp. M7A.F.Ca.MR.362.00.0.0 | reverse complement strand
GGAATGATGATGTTGATGGGCCGCAGGCACCCGGCATTCATCGGGATCATGTCCTCGACCATGACGCGGAAGGCATAGAGCACGGCGGCGCGGGCGACGGGTTCCGGCGCGTTGAAATTGTTCTTCATCACCGGCGAGGTGCCGGTGAAGTCGACGGTCGCCTCGCGCTTTTGCCGGTCGACCGTGATCTTCACCTTGATGATTTGGCCGGTGTCGGTCGGGTATTCGTACTGCGAACTGTCGGGCAGCCGCTCCAGCACGCGGCGCACGCTTTCGGCCGCATTGTCCTGGACATGGCCCATATAGGCCTCGACGACATCGAGGCCGAAATGCGCGACCATCTTGCGCAGTTCCGCGACGCCCTTTTCGTTGGCGGCGATCTGCGCCTTGAGGTCGGCGATGTTCTGGTGCGGATTGCGGGCTGGATAGCGGTGGTCGGTGAGCAGCGTTTCCAGCTCCTTCTCGCGGAATTTTCCGCGGTCGACGATGCGGAAATTGTCGAACAGCACGCCTTCCTCGTCGACCGTGGTGGCGAGCGGCGTCATCGAGCCGGGTGCCGTGCCGCCGATATCGGCATGATGGCCGCGCGAGGCGGCCCAGAACAGGATTTCCTCCCCACTCGAGGGGGAGGTGGCGGCGAAGCCGCCGGAGGGGGTCGGATCGACCGGGTTCGACGCTCTTGCGGTGCCTTCTGAGAGGACCCCA
>NZ_RZTF01000191.1:0-1787 GCF_004023175.1 Mesorhizobium sp. M7A.F.Ca.MR.362.00.0.0 | reverse complement strand
CCCCACCCGGCCGCTGCGCGGCCACCCTCCCCTCGAGGGGGAGGGAAAACACCGGCGTCACCACGGTGATGTCGGGCAGATGCGTGCCGCCGTTGTAGGGCGCGTTGAGGGCAAAGACGTCGCCGGGGTGGATGTCGCCGGAATTCAGCCGGATGATGGTTTCGACCGAGCGGTCCATCGAGCCCAGATGCACCGGCATGTGCGGCGCATTGGCGACCAGCGCGCCATGGCGATCGAAGACGGCGCAGGAAAAATCCAGCCTTTCCTTGATGTTGACGGAATAGGCGGTGTTCTGCAGCGTCACGCCCATCTGCTCGGCGATCGACATGAAGAGGTTGTTGAAGACCTCCAGCATGACCGGATCGGCCTCCGTGCCGAGCGCTGCCTGCCGGCGCTTTTTCTCGACACGGCGCAGGAGCACATGGTTCCTGGCGGTGATTTCGGCCAGCCAGCCCGGCTCGATGACGATCGTCTGGTTCGGCTCGATAATCAAGGCAGGTCCGGCAACCCTGTTTCCCGGCTTCAGCGCTTCGCGGCGGAAGATGGGTGAAGTGCGCCACTCTCCCTCGGTGAAGATTTCGCGGGTTTGCGAAGGGCTTACGGCAAGGTCTTCGGTTCGCGATTCAGTTTCGTCGCGCCCGGTGCCGCCGGTGTCGGTGCCTTCGACACCGACGGTCTCGACGATCATCGGCTTGTCGTCATAGACGAAACCGAACTGCGCCTTGTGGGCGATTTCAAAATCGCGCCTGGCTTGGAAAATCGAATCCGCCTCGAAATTCACCGGGAGTGTCGTGTCGGTGCCGTCATAGCGAATGTGCAGCACCGGCTTCGTGGCGACCGTATCCTCGCCGATGCCTTGCGCCGCGAGTTCGGCGACAACGGCTTTTCTCAAAATGGCAATGAGGTTGCCGATCTCCGTTCTGGACTCTTCGGCAAGCGGTTTCAGCAGCGCCTGCTGGCGCGAGGCAAAGACCGAGGATAGACCGATGCCATAGGCCGACAGCAGGCCAGAGAAGGGATGGATCAGCACCGCCTCCATGCCGAGCGCGTCGGCGACCAGGCAAGCGTGCTGGCCGCCGGCACCACCGAAGCAGTTCAGGAGATACTCGGTGACGTCGTAGCCGCGCTGCACAGAGATCTTCTTGATGGCATTGGCCATGTTCTCCACGGCGATGGTGACGAACCCTTCGGCGACAGTCTCGGGCGACCGCCCATCGCCGATTTCGGCGGCGAGTGCCGCAAATTTTGCTCGCACCGTCTCGACGTCGAGCGGCTCGTCCTGGCCGGGTCCAAAAATCGCCGGGAAGAAATCGGGCTGCAGCTTGCCAAGCATGACGTTGGCGTCGGTGACGGCGAGCGGGCCGCCGCGCCGGTAGGCTGCCGGGCCGGGATTGGCGCCAGCCGAATCCGGTCCGGCCCGGAAGCGACCGGCCTCGTAATGCAGGATCGAGCCGCCGCCGGCGGCGACGGTATGGATGCGCATCATCGGCGCGCGGATGCGCACGCCGGCGACCTCGGTGTCGAAGGCGCGTTCGTATTCGCCGTCATAGTGGGCGACGTCGGTGGAGGTGCCGCCCATATCGAAGCCGATGACCTTATCGAAGCCGGCGAGCCTGGCTGTCTCGACCATGCCGACGACGCCGCCGGCCGGTCCTGACAGCAGCGCATCCTTGCCCTGGAACATGTCGGCGGCGGTGAGACCGCCCGACGACATCATGAACATGAGGCGAGGGCTTTCCCTCCCCCTCGAGGGGAGGGTGGCGGCAAAGCCGCCGGGTGGGGTCGGA
>NZ_RZTF01000190.1:1731-11932 GCF_004023175.1 Mesorhizobium sp. M7A.F.Ca.MR.362.00.0.0 | reverse complement strand
GTGCCGAAGCGGGTTCCCTTCAGCCAGAACCAGGCGAGCAGGACGACGCCGATCACCACCAGCGGCATCGGCAGCCAGCCGGTGATCGCGTCGCCGAGATAAAACGTGCCAAGATCGGGCGACACGAAGCCGCCGGGCTTGTCCATCACCAGCAGCGTCACGCCTTGCAGGATGAACATGGTGGACAGCGTCACCACGATGGGCTGCATGCGCAGCACGGCGATGAAGAAGCCGTTGAAGGCGCCCACCGCCATGCCGACGCCGATGCCGACGGCGGTCCACAGGATGATGCTGGCGCCTGGCGCCATCGGGTCCATGCTCGATGCCAGCACGGCATTGACCAGCGATATCACCGCCCCGGCGGACAGGTCGAAGCCGCCCGACAGGATGACGATGGTCTGACCGATCGCCGCGAGCGCCGAGGTGGCGCCGCCGCTCGACAGGAACGACACGTCGAAATAGGTCAGCGGCCCGGCGCTGATCCAGTCGACGACGAAGAGCAGGATCGCCAGGACGGCCGCGGCGATCAGCGCGCCGCGATTGCGCACCAGCGCACGGCGCAGTCCGAAGCGGCCGGGAACAGGGGATGAGGATGCTGCGCTGCTCATGCGGCGGCTTCCCCGGCATGGCCAAGCGCCGGGCGCATGATGGCCGGTTCGGTGATGGCGTCGCCTTCGAGTTCGGCGGCGATGCGCCCGTCATAGAGGACCAGGACCCTGTCGCATTGGTGAACGAGTTCGGGGATCTCCGTCGAGTGCAGCAGGATCGAACCGCCCGAAGCCACATAGTTTCGCATCATCACATAAAGCTCGTGCTTGGTGCCGACGTCGATGCCTCGGGTGGGATCGAACAACAGCAGGATGCGGCTCTGCGCCACCAGCCATTTGGCGATGGCGATCTTCTGCTGGTTGCCGCCGGAAAACGCACCGGCCCGCGTCCACAGCGCCCGACGGTCGACCTCGACAGTGGCGAATGCCGCCTCGACGGAGCGGGTCTCAGCCTGCGCGTCGACAAGGCCTAGCCGTGTGAAGCGCGATATCACCGGCAGCGTGGCGTTCTGGCTGCCCGACAGTTTCAGGAACAGGCCTTCGGATTTGCGGTCTTCCGGCACCAGGCCGATGGCCATGTTGGGGCGCAAGGCATCGGCCGGCGAACCGAGCCAGACCTTGCGGCCGTCGACGAGGATGTGGCCGCGCTCGATCTCGGCCATGCCAAAGCAGGCCAGGAACAGGTCCTGCTGGCCCATGCCCTGCAACCCGGCGACGCCGAGGATCTCGCCCTTGCGCAGATCGAAGCCGGCGCCGTCGAGCTTGCGCCCGACCTTGAGGTCGCGCACGCCCAGAACCGGCGGCCCGAAAGCCTGGGCGCTGTCCGGCTTGGGCGGGAAGGTCTGCTCGATGCTGCGGCCGATGATCTTTTCGATGACGTCGCCATCCGAGACGTCCGCAACCGGCGCGGTGACGATGTGGCGGCCGTTTCTCAAGATCGTCAGCGTGTCGCAAAAGGCGCGGACTTCGCGCATGCGATGGGTGATGAAGACGATGGTGGTACCCGCCGTCTTCAGCCTGGCGATGATCGCGCCTAGCCAGTCGACGTCGCGACCCGCGAGCGTCGAGGTCGGTTCGTCGAGCAAAAGGATGCGCGGCTTACGGTAGACGGCACGGGCGATTTCGATCTTCTGGCGCACCGAAAGCTCAAGTTCACCCACCTCGGCATCGAGATCGACGGAAAAACCGAGATTTTCGATATGGCGACGGACGGCCTTGCGGGCAGCACCGCGGCGGATCAGGCCGGAGACGCCCACGGGGGCGTAAGGCAGCATCATGTTGTCGAGGACGGAGAGGTCGCGCACCAGTGTCATCTCCTGGAATGCTGTCTGCATGCCGAGCGCATGGGCTGCGCGCGGGGCGCCGTAAGCGATCTCCTTGCCGAAGACACGGACATGGCCTTGGGTCGGCCGGACCAGTCCGGACAGCAGCTTCACAAGTGTCGACTTGCCGGCTCCGTTTTCACCGAGCAGGGCATGGACGCTGCCGGGCGCGATCGCAAACGTCACGCCGTCCAGCGCGACGGTCGGGCCGAACGCCTTGCTGATGCCGTCGATCTCGATGGCGGGGAGCTCGGAATGTTCTGTCATTGTCCTCGATCGCCAAGCTTGGCATGGACCGACGATGCACGGACAGAAAATGTCCGCGCATCGTCAAGATCGCCTTGGGAGGCTTATTCTTCCGGTTGTCCGACGAGGGCAGCCGCGAGGCCGACCTCGGGTGTCTGGTCCGAGAAGATCGAGGCAAACCAGCCCGGATTGGAGACCAGCGACGGCTTGAAGGCGTTGCAGCCGGCCTTCATCTCCGCCCATGTGCCTTCGTCGCACAGCTTGATCGTCTCATTGGTGACGACCGGCAGCGGCAGGATGGTGGTCTTCGGCACGTCCTTGCCTTCGATCGCCTCGACGGCAAGCTTCAGCGCCAGCGCACCCGAATAAGGCGGCGAGGCATAGGAAATGCGTTGTGCGCCGGCCGGCGCGTAGGGCGCGGCCGCACCTTCGACTTCGGTGCCCTCCGGCAGCATCTGGATGCGGCCGCCATTGGAGCCCTCACCGGCACAAGGCAGGAGTTCGCTGGTCTTCTTGCCGGCCTCGAGCTGCATCGAGTTGGCGGTGAAGCAGCCGACCTGCATCCACAGCCCGTTGATGTCGTCCCAATTGCGGGTGGCCAGGATTTTCGAAAGCTCGGTGCGGGCGACCGCCTGGCTCCACATGCCGACAGCCTCGCCGACGATCTTGATATCAGGATATTTGGCGAAGACTTCCTTGGCGGCTTTTGTCCGCTGATCGTCAACGGATGTTCCCGGGACANNNCGGGACACCCGTGATGGCGATGATGTTGCCCTTGCCGTTGAGCTTCTTGACCAGCCATTCGGCGGTCACCCTGCCGGCTTCCAGCTGGTCGATGTGGACGTTGTAGGCGCAAGGCTCGGTGATCTCGGCGTCGTAGGCAAAGACCTTCACGCCCTTGTCGCAGGCATTCTTGACGACCTGGTTGAGCGCGGTCGGCGAGATCGGATATACGACGATGGCCTCGGCGCCGCTTTGCACCATTGCGTTGATCTGCTGAATCTGGCGTTGCGCGTTGGGGCCAGCGACCTGGACCTGCAGGTCGACCTTGTCGGCCAGGCTCTTGTGGGCGGCCATGGCCTTGACCATGTTGGCCGCCTCCGCCTGCCAATCATTGCCGATGTAGCTCATGCTGAGAAAGATCTTGTGCTTCTCGGCTGCCTGCGCGGCGGACAGGCCGAAGGCGCATGCAGCCATCCCAGCCAGCAGCGCGAGCCGCCGGACTTTCGATCCGATACCCATGTGAAACTCCTCCCAAACAGAACGACCGAATGCCTCCCAAGGGCACAAAACGTAACCCTTGCCATTCGATGCCAGCGACCGTAACATGATTTGATCAAATATCAATGATGAAATCGTTTATATCGAAATGGGCTATGTCGGCCGCTTGACGTGGCACCACGAACCTTGCATTCCGACACAAGCAATAGTGTCGCCCTTGGGCGGGAAGGTTGACCGGAGATGGCTGGATCGGCGTTCAGGAAGCCTGGTGTCGAGATCATTCCACTGTCCAAGGAAACTCTGCAGGACCGGGTCTACAATCAGGTCACCGAACTGATCCTCGACGGCAGCATCGTACCGGGCGAGATGGTCACGGTTCAGAGCCTCGCCGACGCCTTTGGCGTCAGCCCGATGCCGGTCAGGGAAGCGCTGCGGCGCCTGACGGCAGCCAACGCGCTCACCGTGGTATCCGGACGCTCCATTGGTATTCCGGCACTCAGCCGCGAGCGGCTCACCGATTTGCGCAATGTACGTTTTGAGATAGAGGCCATCGCCGCCGGCTGGGCCTCACAGAACCGGAGTGATGCGGATCTTGCGATTTTCGCGCGCGATCTGGACTCACTGGAACGCGCGAATGGCGCGGACGACGTAAAGGCCTATCTCAGGGCGAATTATACCTTTCACTTCGCAATCTACCGAGCAGCGGGATCCGAAACCCTGCTCAAGATCATCAAGGATCTATGGCTGCAGATCAGCCCCTATTTCAATATGCTGCATGGGTCCTACTCGACCGCGAACACATACCATCAACAGATGTTTGCGGCCCTGCGCGACCGTGACGAGCAGGCAGTTCAGGCGGCGGTTCGCGGCGATATCGATGCGGCTTTCGACATGCTGGTCGATCTTTTGAAGTAGCGCCCGGCCCGACCTCCGACCCCTATCACATGCCTCCTATTTCTGGGGATGGCAGAGCAGCGCTCATGCGCACTCAGCGGGCAAGCGCGGGCTTCTTCTGGTGATCCAGAGATCATAACCCGAGCGCGCCATCCATGGTTCTCGTACTGGAGCTTACCGGCGGCAGCCGATGACGCGGCGAACGCATCGCATGGTCATTATCGGATTGCCAAAATCTGGTAGCGTGATTATACCAGTTGATCAGTTGACGACGCGCGATGCCGTCGGCGAAGAACAGGAGTGGTGACCAGATGACAACGATTGCGCTGTTCGGGGCTGGCGGGAAAATGGGCTACCGCCTGTCGACCAATTTTCGCGAGTCGCCCTACACGATACGCCATGTCGAGGTCAGCGATGCCGGCCGCGAACGGCTGAAGACCGGACTGGGTTTCGATACGGTCAGTGCCGACGAGGCGCTCAAGGACGCCGATGTGGTGATCCTGGCCGTCCCCGACACGCATATCGGCAAGGTAGCGGCCAGCATCGAGAGCAAGCTGGCGCCAGGCACGATGGTGGTGGTGCTCGACGCGGCGGCACCTTTCGCCGGCCATCTGCCGAAGCGGCCTGACCTCACCTATTTCGTCACTCACCCCTGCCATCCGCCGATCTTCAATGACGAGACCGACATGGCAGCCAAGAAGGACTATTTCGGCGGCGTGAAGGCCAAGCAGCACATGGTCAGCGCCCTGATGCAGGGCCCGGAAGAGGACTACGCCAAGGGCGAGGCGATCGCGAAGATCATATGGGCGCCGGTGATGCGTTCGCACCGCGTCAGCGTCGAACAGATGGCGCTGCTCGAGCCTGGCCTTTCGGAGACGGTGTGCGCCTCGTTGCTGGTGGTCATGAAAGAAGCCGTCGACGAGGTCGTGGCGCGCGGCGTCGACCAGCAGGCGGCACTCGATTTCCTGCTCGGCCATATGAACGTGCTCGGCGCCGTCATTTTCGGCGAGACCAAGGGCGTTTTCTCGGACGCCTGCAACAAGGCGATCGAATTCGGCAAGCCGGTGCTGATGCGTGACGACTGGAAGCGCGTGTTCGAACCGGAAGAGATCGCCGCCAGCATTCAGCGGATCACCTGAGAGAAGACAGGTGCTTGACGCAGCACCTCAAGGGCCCGGCATGCCATTGCCGATCCTCGATTTTGGTAGCTCATCAGGTACATGTCACCTGAATTTGTGGTTGACTCATCATACCAGTTGGCTTAGCTGTTCATGGCTCGGATCGACAAGGTTTCGCAGGGAGCACGATGCCTGGGCGAGTGGAGGAGGGCTGGGGAGCAACGATCCGTCTTGGGTAAGCCGGCAACGGTTTTCGACCCAAGCGATCCGCGGCCCGCGCTGCCTGACGAATTCGGATGCAGACAAAGCCATTGGCCGATCAAGGCAATTTTTCAAACGGGAGGACTTCATGAAACTCACACGCAGAATGACGCTTGCGGCTTTCGCCGGTATGCTGGCGCTTGGCACGGCAGTGCCCGCCTATGCGGCGGATCTCATCGCCATTATCACGCCCTCACACGACAATCCGTTCTTCAAGGCGGAAGCCGTCGGCGCGGAAGCCAAGGCCAAGGAACTCGGCTATGAGGCGCTGGTGCTGGTCCATGACGACGACGCCAACAAGCAGTCCGAGCTGATCGACACCGCGATCGGCCGTGGCGCCAAGGCGATCATCCTCGACAATGCAGGCGCCGACGCCACCGTCGCCGCCGTGCAGAAGGCCAAGGACGCAGGCATTCCGTCCTTCCTGATCGACCGCGAGATCAACGCCACCGGCGTCGCCGTGGCGCAGATCGTCTCCAACAACTACCAGGGCGCCCAGCTCGGCGCGCAGGAATTCGTCAAGCTGATGGGCGAGAAGGGCAATTTCGTCGAGCTGGTCGGCAAGGAATCCGACACCAATGCCGGCATTCGTTCCAAGGGTTATCACGACGTCATCGACGACTATCCGGACCTGAAGATGGTCGCCCAGCAGTCGGCCAACTGGAGCCAGACGGAAGCCTATTCCAAGATGGAATCGATCCTGCAGGCCAACCCCGACATCAAGGGCGTGATCTCCGGCAACGATACGATGGCGATGGGCGCCTATGCGGCACTTGCCGCGGCGAACCGCAAGGATGTCATCGTCGTCGGTTTCGACGGATCGAACGATGTTCGCGACTCCATCGTGTCGGGCGGCATCAAGGCGACCGTCCTGCAGCCGGCCTTCGCGCAGGCGCAGATGGCGGTCGAGCAGGCCAACGACTTCATCAAGAACAAGAAGTCGCCGGCCAAAGAAAAGCAGTTGATGGACTGCGTTCTGATCAATGGCGACAATGCCGCCAAGCTGGAGACCTTCGCGCTGACGAACTGAGCCAGCGTGATTTCAATAGCGAGGGGCGAACATCGGTTTTCGCCCCTCGCCGCCATTTTCCGTGGGCCGCCCACGATGCTGAACGACAGGCCGCCATGCTGAACACCAAGCCGAACTGGCCGACCCTTACCGTGATGGTCGGCATCAGCCTGACCGCCTGCAAGATCCTGCCTACGAAATCGGAAGCCGGAGACAACGCTCCCGCCTTCAATCCAGACAAGATGGTCGAAGAGACATGGGCGGCAAAGGTCGTGCCCTATCTCCAGCAGAAAGCCGGACCGTTTGCGCAGGTTCACACCCTGGCGACAACCGATCCATCGGCTGCCGGCGCCAAATACGGCAATCCGAACAAGCAGGCGAATTCGCCTTGGACTTTCGCGGTTCGCCTGGAAGGCAAGATCGTCGCGGCCAACACGCAGTCGCGGGCAGCAACCGTCGACGTCGATGTCGACGGCGACGGCAAAGCCGATGCACGAGTGCAGATCGGACCGGCGGTGCGCGGTACCGCGCTGCGCGACAGCCTGGACTTCATCCAGTTCAACGACTTCACCAACCAGATCGACTTCGCCCAGTTCGGCAAGGCGTTCAACGCTTATGCCGACAAGACGGTGCTCTCCAAGCTGCCACGCGATGCGCTGCAAGGCCGCAGCGCCAAGGTGCTCGGCGCCTATACGCTGGGGAGCGGCCAGGACCTGCCGCTGGTGACGCCGGCGGAGGCAGAGATCGGGCCGAAGCCATGAGCGCGACAGCTGAGCGCGAAATCATCCTGAAGCTCGAGGACGTCTCCAAGGTCTATTCCGGCACCGTTGCGGTCAAGCGCGCCAATTTCGAGGTGCGCAAGGGCGCGGTCAACGTGCTGGTCGGTGAAAACGGCGCCGGCAAGTCGACGCTGATGAAGATCATCGCCGGTGTCGAACGGCCGACCGCCGGCCGCATCCTGCTGGAAGGTGAAGAGGTTTCCTTCTCCTCGTCCGCGGACGCGGTGAACCGCGGCATCGGCATGGTGTTCCAGGAGCTGAACCTGTTCGGCAATATGAGCGTCGCCGAGAATATTTTCGCCACCCGGGAGATCACCAACCGCTTCGGCAAGATCGACCGCGAGCAACAGGAAAACCGCGCTGCGGAATTTCTGGAACGCCTGCAAGCCGGCATACGGCCAGACATGCTGGTTGAGGATCTGCGCATCGGTCAGCAGCAGCTGGTCGAGATCGCCAAGGCGGTCTCGCTCGACGCGCGCATCCTGATCATGGACGAGCCGACCTCGGCGCTGAGCGCTGCGGAAGTCGAGATCCTGTTCAAGGTGATCGCCGACCTCAAGGCACGCGGCGTGGCGATCGTTTATATCTCGCACCGGCTCGAAGAGCTGATCCGCATCGGCGACTACATCACCGTGCTGCGTGACGGCCGCATCACCGGCCAGGAAGAGATGAAGAACGTCGACACGCAGTGGATCGTTCGCCAGATGATCGGCTCCGACGCCAAGGACTTCGCCAAGGCCGACGGCCATCTTCCGGGAGAAGAGATTTTTCGTGCCGAGGAGATCTGCCTGCCGCGCGCCACCGGCGGACTTGCCGTCGACCATGTCTCGTTGTCGCTGCGTGCCGGCGAGATCCTCGGCATTTACGGCCTGATGGGCGCCGGGCGCAGCGAGCTGTTCGACTGCATCATGGGCCGTCACGGCCATTCGACGGGCGAGATCTTCATTGGCGGTATAAAGGTCAAGGAGCGCGATACGACGCGGCGCATCCGGCGTGGCCTGGCATTGATCCCCGAAGACCGTCAGCGCGAAGGGCTGGTCTCGATCCTCTCGGTCGCCAGCAATTTGACGCTGGCCAGCCTGTTGCGATTTGCCCGCCTGTTCCATATCCGTGGCGCCGACGAAAGGCAGGCGGTGACGCAGATGGTGCGGGAGCTGGCGATCAAGGTCGCCGACCCTGCGCAGGAGGTGTCGTCGCTGTCGGGCGGCAACCAGCAGAAAGTGGTGATCGGCAAGGCGCTGCTCACCGAACCCAAGGTGCTGCTGATGGACGAGCCCAGCCGAGGCATCGATGTCGGCGCCAAGGCAGACGTCTTCCGCACCATGCGCAAACTGTCCCGCGACGGTTTGGGGATTTTGTTCGCCACCTCCGACCTCGACGAGGTGATGGCGCTGTCCGACCGCATCGCGGTGATGAGCAACGGAAAACTGACCGGCATGTTCGATCGCGCCGAAGCGACGGAGGCGGCACTCGTGGCTGCATCCGCGCTTGGCCACGGACCGACCCCACGCACGGAGAGCACCGCCCATGACTGACATCCCAGCCAAAGCGGCCGCTCCCTCCACTTCCGGCGGCTCGGTGCTGCTGACCGTGATGAAGCTTCGGACGTTCATCGCGCTGATCGCCGTGCTGATCTTCTTCTCGATCGCGGCGCCGAATTTCCTATCGACCGCCAATCTGATCCTGATGTCGAAGCACGTGGCGCTGAACGCATTCCTGGCGATGGGCATGACCTTCGTCATCATCACTGGCGGCATCGACCTTTCGGTCGGCTCGATCGTCGGCCTGTGCGGTATGGTGGCCGGCTATCTCGTGCTCAACGGCATCGACCTGCAGATCGGCTACACCATCTATTTCAACGTCTTCGAGATCGCGCTGATCACACTGGCCGTCGGCATATTGATCGGCGCCGTCAACGGATTGCTGATCACCAGGCTGAACGTTGCACCGTTCATCGCCACGCTCGGCGTGCTCTATGTCGCGCGCGGGCTGGCGCTGCTGTCGTCGGACGGCCGCACCTTCCCCAACCTCGTCGGCAAGCCGGAACTGGGAACCACCGGCTTCGGTTTCCTCGGCGCCGGCCGGCTGCTCGGCCTGCCGGTGGCGATCTGGATCCTGATCGTCGTTGCGCTGGGAGCCGCCTATCTCGCCAAATACACGCCACTCGGCCGCCACATCTTCGCGGTCGGCGGCAATGAACGGGCGTCGCGGATTTCGGGCGTCCGTGTCAACATGGTGAAGATGTTCGTCTATATGTTCTCCGGTTTCTGCGCGGCGATCGTCGGCCTGATCATCTCGTCCGAGCTGATGGCTTCGCATCCGGCGACAGGCGAAAGTTTCGAGCTCAACGCCATTGCGGCGGCGGTGCTTGGCGGTACCTCGATGTCGGGCGGGCGCGGCACGATCGGCGGCACCATCGTCGGCGCCTTCGTCATCGGCATTCTTTCGGACGGGTTGGTGATGATGGGCGTGAGTTCGTTTTGGCAGATGGTGATCAAGGGTCTCGTCATCATCGTCGCCGTTGTCGTCGACCAGGCACAACGCCGGCTTCAACAGCGCGTCACCTTGATGCAGATGGCGAAGGCGGGTTGAGCATGGCGGAGTTGCGTGGAGCGCTGATCGGCTGCGGCTTCTTTGCCGTCAACCAGATGCACGCCTGGCGCGGCATTGCGGGCGCCTCGATCGTCGCCATCTGCGACCGTGACCCGGAACGGCTCAAGATCGTCGGCGACCAATTCGGCATTGCGAAGCGCTATACCGATGCGGCGGAACTTTTTGCCGGCGAAAACCTCGACTTCGTCGA
>NZ_RZTF01000190.1:0-1725 GCF_004023175.1 Mesorhizobium sp. M7A.F.Ca.MR.362.00.0.0 | reverse complement strand
CGCCACCACCGCGCCCAGCCATCGTCCGCTTGTCGAAATGGCGGCCGCTCATCGCGTTCCGGTGATCTGCCAAAAGCCATTCGCGCCGACGCTGGCCGACGCCAAGGCCATGGTCCGGGCATGCGCACAAGCAGGCGTGCCGCTGATGGTGCATGAGAATTTTCGCTGGCAGTCGCCGATCCAGGCGGTGCGCGCCGTGCTCGACAGCGGCGAGATCGGCACGTCTTTCTTCGGGCGCATCTCCTTCCGCTCCGCCTATGACGTGTTTTCCGGCCAACCCTATCTGGCGACGGGAAAGCGTTTCATCATCGAGGACCTCGGCATCCATGTCCTCGACATCGCCCGTTTCCTGCTCGGCGACGTCTCGACCATCACGACGCGAACCGCCCGCATCAATCCTAGTATCGCGGGCGAGGATGTGGCGACCATGCTGATGGACCACAAGAGCGGCGCGACCTCCGTGGTCGACTGCAGCTACGCGACGAAGCTTGCGACCGAGCCGTTTCCCGAGACGCTGATCGAGATCGACGGCAGCGACGGAACGATCCGGCTGGCGCAGGAATACCGGCTCACCGTCACCGGCAGGAACGGCACGGTCGTTACCGACGCCTCGCCGCCGCTGCTGCCATGGGCGTCGCGTCCCTGGCACAACATCCAGGAAAGCGTTGTCGCCATCCAGCAGCACTGGGTAGACTGCCTGGCAAAGGGGATCGAACCGGCGACCTCGGGAGCGGACAATCTCGAGACGTTCGCGCTGGTCGAGGCGGCTTACGCCGGTGCCGCGAGCCGGCAAACGGTGCAACTCGACGCCTTGCTGAAATGACCGACGACGCCTTCCTGCTCTACGGCACACGTACGGTCGAAGCCGAGCCGGTCAGGCTGCGCGCGGGCGCGCTTAGCGCCGACTTCGTCAACGGCAATCTACGCACCATCAGCCATGGCGGCACCGAAGTGCTGCGCGCCGTCGCCTATATCGTGCGTGACCGCGACTGGGGCACCTATGAGCCAAATTTGACGGACCTGATCATCGACCAGGCTGCCGACGCTTTTTCGGTCAGCTATTCGGCAAGCTGCCTGGCCTCCGATGGAACCCGGCTCGGCTTCCGCGCCACCATCAAAGGCTCCGCCGATGGCCGTCTGGTCTTCGAGGTCAGCGCCCTTCCCGAGAGCGATTTCGAAACCAACCGCTGCGGCTTCTGCATCCTTCACCCGATCGCCGACCTCGCCGGCAGCCCGGTCAAGGTCGAGCATACGGACGGCAGCGTGGAGGCGACAAAGCTTCCCGAACTGATAGACCCCTGGCAGCCTTTCAAGGATATCCGCGCCATCACCCATCAGGTTCGGCCTGGCGTCACCGCCGAATGCCGGATGGAAGGCGATACTTTCGAAATGGAGGACCAGCGCAACTGGTCGGACGCCTCCTACAAGACCTATGTGCGACCGCTGGCGCTGCCCTGGCCCTATGTGCTGCCTGCCGGCCAAACCCTGCGCCAGACGATCAGCCTGCGCATCGCAGGTGAAGGCAAAGCGCCGGCTGCCGCCGTGGCCAGCGAACCGGTCCGCGTCGAACTCGGCGAAGCCGGGCCAACGCTGCCGGATGTCGGCGTGGTCATCTATCCCGAAGATGTCGAGACGGCACTGGCGAACCTCTCCACGCTGACGACACTCGGCCCACAACAGCTGCTGTTTCACTACGATCCGACGCGCGGCCACGGGCTCGACGCC
>NZ_RZTF01000018.1:35639-39817 GCF_004023175.1 Mesorhizobium sp. M7A.F.Ca.MR.362.00.0.0 | reverse complement strand
ATCGGCCAGGGCTTTGCCAGCGACAAGTATTTCCATGGCCGCCCCTCGGCCGCCGGCGACGGCTACAACGCCGCCGCCTCGAGCGGCAGCAATCTCGGCCCGACCAATCCCAAGCTGATCGACCGCATCAAGGGCGACGCGGAAAGACTGAAGGCGGAGAATCCGAACCAGCCCGTCCCGATGGACCTGGTGACGACGTCCGGCAGTGGCCTCGATCCCGATATCAGTCCCGAAGCAGCCTACTTCCAGGCCGCCAGGGTGGCCAAGGCCAGGGGGATCGATGAAGCCAAGGTCAAGGCGCTTGTCGATGCCCAAGTCGAGGGCAGGGAGCTTGGCTTCATGGGCGAACCGGTGGTCAATGTGCTCGGTCTCAACCTTGCGCTGGACGCCGCGAAACAGTGAATGGTGCGGGCCGGGGATCGACAGTATCCCCGGCGCCATCCATGATCGATCCCGATGCCGGACGACAGAAGCAACGACGCCAGACCTTCTCCCGACGCACTGCTTGACCATGCCGAGCGGGAAGGTCGCGGCCGGCTGCGGATATTCCTGGGTGCCGCTCCCGGCGTAGGCAAGACCTACGAGATGCTGATGTCGGGCCGCGCCAGGCTGACCGACGGCGTGGATGTGGTGATCGGTGTCGTCGAGACGCATGGGCGCAAGGAGACACTGGCCCTGGTCGAGGGTTATGAGGTCATTCCCCGCCGCAAGTTCGACTACAAGGGGCGCATCCTCGACGAGATGGATATCGACGCCATCCTCGCCCGGCGCCCGGCGCTGGTTCTCGTCGACGAACTCGCCCACACAAATGCGCCTGGCAGCCGGCACCCCAAGCGCTATCTCGATGTCCAGGAAATCCTGACGCACGGTATCGACGTCTACACGACGCTCAACATCCAGCATGTCGAAAGCCTGAACGACGTCGTCGCCCAGATCACCAAGGTCAGGGTTCGCGAAACGGTCCCCGATTCCATCATAGACCAAGCCGACGATGTCGAGATCATCGATCTCACCCCCGACGACCTGATCAAGCGGCTCGAGGAAGGCAAGGTCTATTTCCCCAACACCGCGCAGCGCGCGATCGAGAACTATTTCTCGCCGGGCAATCTGACGGCGCTCAGGGAACTGGCGCTGCGGCGCACCGCGCAGCGCGTCGACGACCAGTTGCTGATCCATATGCAGGCCCACGCCATTCCCGGACCGTGGGCCGCGGGGGAAAGGGTTCTCGTCTGCGTCGACGCGCGTCCGGGCGGGGCGGCGCGTATTCGCTATGCGCGCAGGCTGGCAGACCGGCTCCGTGCCCCGTGGACGGCGCTGCATGTCGACAGCCCTCGCTCGGCCAGCATGCCCGAAGCGGACAAGGATCGGCTGGCTACGAACTTGCGGCTTGCCGAACAGCTCGGCGCCGAGGTGACCACCATTCCCGGTCAGAACATCGCGCAGGACATTGTTCGCCATGCGACGGCGAACAATTTCACCCATATCGTGGTCGGCAGGCCGACCCGGTCGCGCTGGCGGGAATTGATCGAAGGTTCGCTCACCTACGATCTCATCCGCAATGCCGGCGACATCAGCGTCCATGTCATTTCAGGAACCGAACGCAATGCCGAGGTGACGTCGAGGAGTGTCAAGGCGGCGGACGAGCAGTGGCAGTTCGAGATCTGGCCCTATCTCAAGGCCACGGCCTTTGTCATCGGTTCGCTCGCCTTCGCCGTCGTTCTCGACCAGTTTCTCGACGTTCGCAACCTGGCGATCATTCTTCTCATCGGCGTACTGGCATCGGCGGTAACCGGCGGTCTGTGGCCGGCTCTGTACGCTTGTTTCGCCAGCGCCCTTGCTTTCAATTATTTCTTCCTGGAGCCTCGTTATACGCTGACGATCCGGGATCCGGAGAGCATCGTTGCGCTTGGCGTCTTTCTCGTCGTTGCGGTCATCGCCAGCAATCTGACGGCGCGCGTGCAGCGCCAGGCGGTCGCCGCCCGCTCGCGGGCGCGGGCCACGGAAGACATCTACCTCTTTTCAAAGAAGCTCGCCGGCGCCGGCACGCTCGACGACGTCCTTTGGGCCACGGCCTTCCAGATCGCCTCGATGCTGAAGCTGCGGGTGGTGCTGCTTTTGCCGGAAGACGGGACCATCACCGTCAAGGCCGGCTATCCGCCCGACGACACGCTGGCCGAGGCCGACATCGCCGCCGCCCGCTGGGCCTGGGAGCACAATCGTGCGGCGGGTCGTGGCGCCGACACGCTTCCGGGCGCCAAGCGCCTCTATTTGCCCTTGCGGACGGGGCGCACGGCCATCGGGGTCGTCGGCCTCGACAACGACAAGCAGGGTCCGCTGCTGACGCCCGAGCAGCAGCGGCTGCTTGACGCACTGGCCGACCAGGCGGCGGTCGCCATCGAGCGTATTCAGTTGGTTGCCGACGTCGACCGCGCCAAGCTCGCCGCTGAGGCGGACAGGCTGCGCTCGGCGCTGCTCACCTCCATTTCCCATGATCTGAAAACGCCGCTCGCCGCCATCATGGGCGCGGCCGGCACGCTGCGGGATTTTTCAGCAGCGCTTCCCGAACCGGACCGGGCCGAACTGCTGTCGACGGTGCTCGACGAATCCGAGCGGTTGAACCGCTTCATCGCCAATCGGCTCGACATGACCAAGATCGAGTCGGGCGCGATGGAGCCGAACTACGCCTTTCACTATGTCGGCGACATCGTCGGCTCCGCCTTGCAAAGGGCCAGGAAAATCATTGGCGAGCACAAGATCGAGACCGACATCCCCAAGGATTTGCCGATGTTGAAGGTCGACCCGGTGCTGTTCGAGCAAGCGTTGTTCAATCTTCTCGACAATGCGGCGAAATATGCCCCGGCAAGCTCGACGATTCGCATGCAGGGTTGGACCGACAATGGCTCCGTCCTGCTGCAAATCATGGATGAAGGGCCAGGCATTCCTCCCGGCGATCTGGAAAGGATTTTCGACACGTTCTATCGAGTGCGCAAGGGGGACCAGATCCGCGCCGGTACGGGGCTCGGCCTGTCGATCTGCCGCGGCTTCGTCGAAGCGATGGGTGGCACGATCATGGCGGCAAACCGGACCGACGGTTCGGGCGCGGTGTTCACCATCAAAATGCCCAGGCCGGCAAATCCGCCCAATTTCGACGCTTCGAATACCGACGACCACGAGGTGGGTGACCTGGCATGACAAACTCGAACGTCAGGATATTGGTCGTCGATGACGAGCCGCCGATCCGCAAGCTGCTGCGCGTCGGGCTCGGCAGCCAAGGTTATGCGGTCAGCGAGGCGCCGAACGCCAGGGTGGCGATAGAGCTGATGGAGGCCGAGAAGCCGGACCTCGTCCTGCTCGACCTCGGGTTGCCCGGCATGAGCGGCCATGAGCTGCTGCGCAAATGGCGCGACGATGGTCTCGACATTCCAGTGGTCATCCTGTCCAGCCGGACCGACGAGGCCGGCATCGTCCAGGCCCTGGAACTCGGCGCCGACGACTATGTCACCAAGCCTTTCGGCATGAACGAGCTGGTGGCGCGCATTCGCGTGGCGCTCCGCCACAAGTTCCAGCAACAGGGCGAGAAGCCGATTTTCCAGACCGGCGATCTCAGCGTCGACCTGGTCAAGCGCATCGTCAAGGTCGAGGGCAAGGAGGTAAAGCTGTCGCCGAAGGAATACGACATCCTGCGCATGCTGGTGCAGCACGCCGGCAAGGTGCTGACACACCATTTCCTGCTGAAGCAGGTCTGGGGCGATTCGACCGATGTGCAGTATCTCAGGGTCTATGTCCGGCAGCTCAGGCAGAAGATCGAGAAGAGCCCCGACCAGCCGCGCTACATCACCACCGAGACGGGCGTCGGCTACCGCCTGCGCGAGGTTGAGTGAGCAGCTCATCCGCCCCAAAATTATGCAGACGTATCTAAGAGACGGCCACGCAAGTCCGCAGGTGAGACGCCAGCAGCTCGGATGCCGGCTTGCTCGGACCCTGCAAGGGGCTCATCAGGTAGTAGGCGCCGCCAGGGATGATGGGTTGATTGCGGAAGATCACCAACCGCTCCTCCCTGACAAGGTCACCGGTATTGGCAATCCATCCGAGCATCACTCCCATCCCCGCCAGCGCGGCCTGGGTTGCTTGAACGTGGTTGCCGAACGAGAGATCGCCTTGCCGGTCGTGCGGTAGAC
>NZ_RZTF01000018.1:34797-35630 GCF_004023175.1 Mesorhizobium sp. M7A.F.Ca.MR.362.00.0.0 | reverse complement strand
CGTCCCAGCCGGGTGAAAATTCCTCGTCGGTTTCAACGTGGAGGAGGGTCGCTTCGGCGAAATTTCCAGAGCCGACACATTCAACAGCCTTTGGGCTGCAGACGGGAACCAGGCGCTCATCGAAAAGAGCTTCGCATGTGCCGTCAAGCCAGTTACCCGCCCCATAACGAATCACCAGGTCGGCTTCGGGCGTAAACCGCGGGGTGCCGGATGTTGGTACGACCCGTACGACAATGTCAGGGTGCCGAGTGTAGAACGTCGCCAAGCGTGGCATCAGCCAATATGTGCCGGTACAGACAGTGCAAGCGATGGTAACGACGTTTTGTTCCATTCGCTCCAAGGCTCTAATCTTTCCGATCGCGCTCTCGATCCGGTCCATTCCGTCCGAAACTGCGTGAAGCAGAACCCGGCCTGCGTCTGTCAACGCCGCAGGACGCATCCGTCGATCGAGCAGCTTCGTGCCGATGTGGTCCTCGAGATTCCGAAGTGCCTGGCTGACGGCGGGCTGCGTGACATTCAACTCGGCCGCCGCGCTCTGGACGCCGCCTGCACGTACCACGGCTTCAAACGCCGACAGAAGCCGAAGGGGAGGGAGATGTCGACGCAATACCATAACCTCTTGCTTATGCCGGATTAGACTTTCAGCTCTTCCAAACCTAGTCGGATAGCGCAATTGTTGCAACCAGAGACGGCCGATCCGCGCCCACAATATAAGCACACCTCAGCCAGAGAGAGAGAGTTCATGAACGCCCATCCCCGTCCCTCCGAGCTGACTGCGGACGAAACACGGTCGCTTCGGGTCGATCTTGCTGCAGCTTTTCGCCTGTCAGCCC
>NZ_RZTF01000018.1:28452-34787 GCF_004023175.1 Mesorhizobium sp. M7A.F.Ca.MR.362.00.0.0 | reverse complement strand
TGTCAGCCCAGTTCGATTGGCATGAATCGGTGGGAAATCATTTCAGTGCCGCACTTTCCGCCGACGGGAAGAAATTCCTCATGAACCCTCGCTGGCGGCACTTCAGGGAGATTCGGGCGAGCGATCTCTTGGTTCTGAATGCGGACGACAGCGGGGTGATGGCTCGGCCTGACGCCCCAGATCCCTCCGCGTGGACGATCCACGGCTCCGTGCACGGCAGGCGGCCGGAAGTCCGGGTCATGCTGCATTGCCATCCCCCATACACGACGGCGCTGGCCGGTCTCAAAGACCCCGGCATCAAGCCCATCGACCAAAACACGGCTCGTTTCTTTGGCCAGTTCGGTATCGATCTTGGGTTCGGCGGCATGGCTGACGATGCTGCCGAAGGGCAGCGCTTGGCGGCTGCTTTGGGCAGCAAGAGAGTCATCATCATGGGCAACCATGGTGTGACCGTCACGGGACGAACGGTCGCCGAGGCGTTTGAAGACCTCTATTTCATGGAGCGCGCGGCCAAGATCCTTGTGCTCGCATACTCAACTGGCCAGCCGCTTAACGTCATGTCCGATGAACTCGCACAGAAGACGGCCGATGGCTGGCTTCCCTACAATGATCAGGCATTCGCACACTTCGACTATCTGAAGCGGCAGTTGGACCAAACCGACTCCTCTTATCGCGACTAGCCCCAAGAATCCCTGCATGATCTGCACAAGGAGAAAACGTGCGTAATATTGAAGTCCTGTTCTTTGACGTCCTGGGCACGATGGTCGACTGGCGTGGCAGCATCACGACCGAGGTCGGAGAGTTTCTGAAACGCCACAACCTCGGCCATGTGGACGCTGCTGGTTTTGCCGATGCATGGGTCGGACGCTACGACGCTTCAGTCGATCCAATTCGGACCGGCAAGCGATCATTCGTTTTGCTCGATCAGGTAAACAGAGAAAATCTCGTTGCCAGCCTCGAAGAATTCGGTTTGGCCCCTGCGTCATTCCCATCGGAGGAACTTGAATACCTCAATCTGTCGTGGCATCGCCTGAAGGCCTGGCCGGACTTGGCCGAGGGTCTTTCTCGCTTGAAGTCGCATTTCATCATCGCGCCGTTGTCCGACGGACACGCCCGGCTTCTGGTGAACGTATCGAAATACAACAATCTGCCGTGGGATTTTATTATCGGCGCCGATATGTCTCAAGCTTACAAGCCCATGCCGCAAGTCTACCTGCGGGCCTGTGAGTTCCTTGAGGTTCCGCCGGGGCATGCCATGCTGGTGGCGGCGCATGACTACGACTTGGAAGCGGCCCGCCGTTGCGGATTGAAGACCGCCTACATCGCTCGCGCCAACGCCGAAGACCCTTCCAAGGCAGGTAACCAGAAAGCACTGGACGGCTGGGACTACAAAGCGAAGGACCTGCTCGAACTCGCCGACATGCTCCAATAGCCACGCAGCACGCGTCCTCCGAGTTGGCCATCCGGCTCTAGCCCATCGTTCGACCGACAAGCCAGTCCTGTTACCGCCGCAACGGCCACCGGATGCTGCCGACACGGCATCTATGTCGACCTTGGACTAAGGCCAACTGACTTAAATGCCAGGGGAAACTGTGGCCAACTTAGACACCGTACCGCGAGATGTAGTTTTCTATCTGGTGCCGGAGTTCGATATTCTGTCGTTCGGAGCCGCAATTGAGGCGTTTCGCCTTACGAACCTGGCATTGGGCTATGAGGCTTACAACTGGAGGTTTGTCTCAGCGGACGGGTGTAACGTGAGGGCAAGCTGCGGTCTGGATATTCAGACGGTCAATTCAATTCATCGCGAGAGGTCCTACCTGGTTGGCGGTAAGCGCCCAGACAAGGTGATTGTCTGCTCTGGTCCTAATGTGGACAGGTATCGCGATCGTGCAGTGGACGCGTGGCTGCGAGAATGCAGTCATCGCGGCGTTGTTCTCGCTGCGCTGTCCTCCGGCGCTCAGGTACTGGCAACGGCAGGCCTCCTCGAAGGCCGCAGATGCGTTATTCATTGGCAGAATTTTCCTGCGTTCGTCGAACATAACGCCCGGGTTAGCGTCAGTCTGGGCATCTACGAGATTGATGGAGACATTTATACCTCGGCGGGAGGCGCCTCTTCCATAGACATGATGGCCAGCATCGTCAGCCGAGACTTTGGGGAGGATGTCTTTGCGCGGGTATGTCAACTCTCGTCGCCGATCGGGTTCGGGGAGCAGCCGCCCGGCAGCGGTTGCCTCTGTCAAAGCGGCTAGGGCCATGTAACGAGGTTGTTCTGCATGTGGTGCGGAAGATGGAAGAATATCTCGCGGATCCGATTCCAATGGGTACTTTGGCTGCCGCTACTCGTCTCTCGCGCCGGCAGCTAGAGCGATTGTTCCGGTATGAATTCGGCTGTTCGCCGGCTAGGTACTACATGAGTTTGAGGCTTGAGCATGCCGATGGACTCCTTATCCAGACGAAATTGCCGATTGTTGATATCGCTATCGCCTGTGGGTTCGTATCGGCGTCGCATTTTTCGAAGGTATACCGAGTGGCGTATGGTCGCACACCGCAGAAGACACGCATCGGCCGAATTAGTTCTTTCCGGCCGAGCATGATCCCGCAAAATGACAGAATGATACTTGCCAGCTGAAACCCCCGATTGCATCCGCCAAATTCTTGGTAGGGCTTGCGGAGGCATGTCCACCTGACGCCTGCCTCTTCCTAGCTGAGGTACTGGAGTTGTTTTTAGCCGATAGCTTCCCGTGGCTGGCCAAGCGGTCTGGAAACCCGCAAGGCCGCCAGGCAGCCGACAATGCCGAGCGGCACGAAGGCAAGAAACAGCCAGGAGGCGACATTCGCCGCCGCGTCGTGGTTCAAACCTTGCGAAAAGCCGCTGGCGTTGGCGACGATGCCGGCAAGGGCGGCGCCCACGGCATAGCCGATGCGCTGCATGGTCGGCACCGCCGCCGAGGCGATGGTCTGCTCGCCCTCCGGGGCGGAGGCGACGATGACGCGCGTCAGGAACGGCCAGGCGATGCCGAAGCCGCCGCCCTGCAACAGGGCACACATCAGGATCAGCGGGATGGAGCCCAGGGGTATCGCATACGCAAAGCCGGCGATGCCGGCCGCGATCATCACCGCGCCGCCGACGATGATCAGCCGCTCGCGCTGCGGCGGCGCGTTGGCGACCAGGATCGAGAGGATCGACCAGGCTATCGATTCGGCGGCGATGATGTAGCCGGTCGTCAACAGCGGAATGTCGTGAAGGCTGGTCAGCAACAGCGGTCCGTAGACGCCGAAGGAACAGGTCGCCACCGAAAAGGCGGCAACCATGGTCATGCCGGCGCCGACCGGCGTGCGCCATGAGAACAGCCGCGCCGGGAACAGCCGCGAACGCGGCTTCAGCGCGTCGATGGTGAAGAACAGCACCAGGCCGATGAGTCCGAGGGCCATCAGCAGCGAAGAGCGCAGCAAGGCGATGTCGACGCCGGCCGAGGCGATCAGCACCACGGCGACGGCAAGGCAGCCAAGGGCCGCGAACGGGAAGGGCGGTGCCTTGCCCGTGCTCGTCTTGGGTTTCGTCGCCTGCGGCGTGTCGAGCACGAGGAAGCTTGCCAGCGCCATGGCGGCGCCGCCGAGTGTGAAGATGCCGAAGGCCCAGCGCCATGACAAAAGCTCGGTCATGATCGCGCCTAGCAATGGTCCGCTGAAGGCGGCGACGCCCCAGATCGCCGACATGATGCCGAAAAGCTGCGGCCAGATGGCGCGCGAGAACAGTCGTTCGACCGAGACGAAGGCCAGCGACACCAGCGCACCGCCGCCAAGTCCTTCGATCAGGCGGCCGGCGAGGAACAGTTGCATGGAAGGCGAGGTGGCGCATATCAGCGCGCCTGTTGCGTAGAGGAGCGCGGCGACCACCATGTTGGTGCGCAAGGGGACATAACTCACCAGTCGTCCGGCGGCCGCGCCGGCAACGATGGCGCCGAGTTCGTAGATCGCCAGCGACCAACCGACGAGCTGTACGCCCGCCAGTTCGCCGACCATGGCCGGCATCACCGTTGCCACCATCGTTTCGTTGGTGGCGTGCAGCAGAATGCCGAGGCTGATGAAGCAGGAGCGCGCCAGGTCGCCGCTTGCCCACAATACGCGCCAGTCGACCCTGTTCGTGCTGATCTCGGTCATTTCCACCCCCGTCTTGCATATCTCGACGCCAGCGCAGGACGCCAGAAGCCAGTACGGGTTTCCGGCAGGACCATGCGAATCGACAGCGCTGGATCGAGGCGTTGTTGCGCTCGGGGCAGGCTTGTAAAACCTCAACCGGGGTTGAGCTCAAGCGGTTTTTTGAGGGCCGTTCGCGCGGATGCCCCTTCGGTTGGCGGGCTTCGTTGCGCGATCAATTCTCGGTGCTGCGCAGCTGGAATTGGCTGACGCCGATCGCGAGGTTCATGCCGGTCTGCGTCTGCAAGCTGAGCGGCTGCAAGGTGAAGGCCTGAGAGGAGCCGCCGACCAGCAGATTGGCGCCGGCGCCGACGGCGGCCGTCACCTCCGCGCTGGCGCCGATATAGTCGCCGGCCAGCGCACCCGGCGCATAGATGTTCTTCAGCGGCGTCAGCACGATCCATTGCATGACCGTCTGCTTCGTCGTGCCGATGTCGAGGCCGTATTTGTTGACGGCACCGAAATAGGCTTCCGGCGCGAAGCTTTTGTCGGCGGGGTTGAAGGTGCAGCTCAGATCCTTGCTCGAGCCGAAGATGAAGCCGGTGCCGCCGCCTATGGCGCAGTCAAGCGTACCGACTTCCATGCCTCGGTCCTGCGCCTGCACCGCTCCGGATAGCGTGGTGAACATGGCGGCAGCTATGGCTGTCTTCAGCATGATGGTTCCCCCCCCAAATCAAACGGCGCGAAACCATCCTATCTGGTTCCGCGCCGCGGGGTGAGGGGTCATGGAGCGCACGGCTCCATGCAATCACTTGAATGAGTGGATCAGCTGGAGCGAGGTCACAGCCACGGCAAGGTTGACGCCGGTCTGCGCTTGGACGCTGAGCGGCTCCAGCATGACGGCGCTGTCCAGGCCGCCAACCAGCAGATTGGCGCCGCCGCCGGTCACCACGCTCGCCTCGGCGTTGACACCGTAGTAGCTGCCGGCGAGATCGCCTCCGTCACGATCCCGGGTCGCGGCCAGCACGGCCCAGACGAGCTGGCCCTGATGCGTCTGGCCGACATCGAGGCCGATCTTGGAGATGACGCCTGTGTAAATCTCGGACGGCCCGTGATGATGAGGCCGGAAGACACAGGACACGCCCTTGTTGGAAGCGACGATATAAGCGGTGCCGCCGTCGATGGTGCAATCGAGCGTGCCGAGTTGCAGCTTGCCGGCGCTGGCCGGAGCCACCGCGAACATCGTCGTGGCGAGGGCAGCGGCGCAGGCGAGTTTCTTGATCATGGGAGGGTCCTTTCGCAAAATACTTTCAACAACGGCTTGGGTGGGTAGACCGTTCCGCTGAAAACTTGGCGCGATCAAGGCAGGGGCCGAAAGCCTCCTGCCGGGGTTAATGCCCGGTTGCGAAGTGCGTCCTTTAGGACACGCAAAGGATTCCGCGGCACTTGGATGTCACGCGGATTTGTATGGGAAGCCGAAACCGAGATCAGCTGACGCGGGCGAGGCCATCCTTGGCCGGCTGGTAGGTAGGGTCGAGGCGAACGGCTTCCTTATAGGATTTCGCGGCCTTCGCCTTGTCGCCGCGCCGCTCATAGATCAGCGCCTGGTTGGACCAGGCCTCGGCATTCCTGCCGTCGAGCTTGATCGCCATGTTGAAATCGGAAAAGGCGTTGTCCTCGTCGTTGGTCGCCAGATAGGAGAGGCCGCGGCCGTTGTAGGGCTCGGCGGCGTCCGGCGCCAGCGAGATGGCGGTCGAGAAGTCCTCGATGGCGAATTTGTGCTGGCCCTGGCTCTGATAGATCAGGCCTCGATTGTGGTAGGCGCGCGCGTCGGTCGTATCGAGCTGGATTGCCTTCTGGAAGTCGTTGAAGGCGTCCTGGGTGCGACCCGCCTTGCGGTAGAGATTGCCGCGGCCGATATAGGCGGCGTCATAGTTCGAGTTGATCTGGATCGAACGGTTGTAGTCCGCGAGCGCGGCTTCCTGATTGCCGAGGAAGCGCTGGATGAGCGCGCGGTTCGAATAGGCCTGGAAGAAATTCGGGTTGAGCTGGATGGCTTGATTGAAATCCTTGAGCGCCGCCTGGTACTGACCGCCACGGCCATAGGCCGAGCCGCGCACATTGTAGCCTTCGGGATCCTGGGGATTGCGCTGGATGACCGCCGACAGCGAGGAAATGTTCTCGCTCGACCCTTGCGC